>CACZPA010000295.1 GCA_902782895.1 uncultured Eubacteriales bacterium | reverse complement strand
GTCCGCTCTTTGATCATCCGGCCCATCTGACAGGCGGCTTCCCATGAGCCGGCTGTCTCCGTCACATCCAGATATGCTTCATCCAGAGCGATGGTCTCAGCCGCCGAAGCATATGTATTCCAGATCTCATGCAGTTGATGCGATACCGCCCTGTATTTATCGAAATTCGGATGCTTATAGATCCCGTTCGGACACAGGACATACGCGTCCTTAATATTCATGCCGGAATGAACGCCATATTTGCGCGCTTCATAACTGCATGTCGCTACAACGCCTCTCTCACTCGGCAGAGAGCCGATGATCAGAGGCTTCCCGCGCAGAGACGGATCGTCTCTTATCTCAACGGAAGCATAGAAAGCGTCCATATCCACATGAATGATGATCTGATCCACTTCCTGCTCCGCCTCCTTGTTCTATATTCCCCAAACCCGCCCTCGTCGGCCTGCAGACAATAGGTATTCATCATACAAAATAACAATACACATGTAACATTACAGAGCATACAGTGTAAAAGTGAGGGAATCGAACCCCCTAGTATGCGCTCCACACACCTATCCATGCGATTCATTCTCAATCGCGGGAGATCATGTCCACCCAGACAGACTACCTTCAAAACTATAGCTCGTGCCGATTTCAGCACTTCCGTTCCGCAGAAATCAGATCAGTTCCGTTGTCCAGTTCAGGCCCTGAATCCTCTCGTCGATCTCACGAAGCTCCTTGGCATACGCGTCGACCTGTTTGCGCAGATCCGCGACCGAAATCGTACTGAGGATCTTGATCTCTGTCTTGGAATACCGCTGAATTCTCTCGCTGGATGAGTTCAGAAAGTCCCGCATGATGCGGATTCTCTCTTTCAGACAGTCCCTGTGCGCAATCAGATCCGTGATCGTCACGCCCTCAGAAACCGTTTCGTTATTGGTCTTGTTGATCCGTGCGATCAGATTCTCCAGTCTGTTGATGCATTCGTCCAGTTCCTTCAGAAGTTCTTTCGGATCTTCCGCAGGCTTCTCTCCCTCCTGCACCTTCGCGTTATTATTCAGTCGTACACTTAATTCTGAAATCCTGCGCTGCAGATCCGCGCGCTCAGATAGAGCTGTCGCCAGTTTCATTTTGACTTATACCTCCTGTTGCTTATTCTAACTCCCCCAGCATCTGCGCGGGGTTTTCTTTTGCCTTCACGCCGCCGAAGGCTTTGATAATGACGCCTTCTTCGTCGATAAGATACGTCGAACGGATCAGGCTTTTGGACGGCTGTCCGTCCTTGTTCGGCTTACGTACATCATAGGCGGTTATTACGGTCAGGTCCGTGTCCGACAGCAACGTGAACGGCAGACCGTGCGCCGTTTCAAAGCGTTTGTGAGATTCCACACTGTCCTTGCTCACACCAAGAATGACAGCGCCTTTCTCGCGGAACTGCGGATACAGGTCGCGAAAACTGCACGCCTGGCTGGTGCAGCCGCTGGTCATATCTTTGGGGTAAAAATAGAGAATAACCTTCTGTCCCTTGTAATCCGAAAGGGAATGCACCTCTCCGTTCTGATCCGCCAGTGTAAACTCAGGTGCTTTTGTTCCGATTGCAAGCATTTTTATACCTCCATTATCTCATGAATGTCCGGAATTGCAAGTATTATGACCATATTTAACCTTAGATCCGAGTATCTTCACTCGATCGGTTCCAGATATCTCACGATCTTGCCTGTCGCCTGTGCGTATTCGATCTCGGATCGTGTGCTGGAGCCGATATAGCCTCCGACATTAATGACAAAAATCTCATCAGCCAGGTCTATTTTCCGCTTATGCATATCGTCGAGCATCTCTTTGGTCCGCGTCAAAGTCCCTTCATCCATGTTTTCCCAGACTTCACTGTCCCCGGAATGACCAAAAAGACCCACGCTGATCACGATATTGCCCTCCAGCGTCAGCCGCTTCTGCACCTCCATGAAAGCATCCTTGAAGCGTGTACTTCCGCAGAGCGTGATGATTTTGTAATGAGAAATCATAGTATGTCCCCCAAAGCCTCCTTCATCTCATCTATCAAATCAATTCCCGAAGAATCACTCGATGTTCTTCGATGATGTTATTATACTACTCTCTTTCCTCCAAAATGTCGCTTTTTAAGCGACATTTTATTATCAGCTTTGTGGTATGCTTTTTTTCGTCCCAGACTCCCCGGTGCTGAGCAGCATAAGCGCAAGCGGGCTGACCTGTTTCCAGCCTATGCTGACAATCATGTGCCTCTCCAGATCAGAAAGTCCGATCCACATACCATCGCCAAACTGATTCATCTTACCACGCTCTTCTTCTGTCATGATGTGAAAACCGTCGGGACAGTTCATCATATATTTATTATTCAGGAGAATGCTCTGCGGCTTCTGCTGACTCTGAGTATAATTGTTCATTTTCCTATGCTCCTTATCTGTTTTGCCATTCCTCCCGAAGGATCCGCATCATAACAAAATCGCTGTACTCGCCGTTGTAGTAATATCCCTGCTCCTGGATGCCCTCCTGCTTGAATCCGATCTTCTTGTAGAATTCCAGTGCAGCAGTATTGAGCCCCACCACGCCGATCGATACACGATTCATTTCATACTCGTTGAAAGCCATATCCAGCATAAGGAGCATCGTTTCCGTGCCATAACCTTGACGCTGCTTTTCAGGATCCGGGATGATGATCGTCAGATCCGTACAATGCCATACGGGAAACATTCGGAGCAGCCCTGTTTCACCAATGACCGTGCCGTCCGGCTCCGTGATCGTAAACCATACGGAATCATCGGATTTGTGATATTCATTGATGTATCTCAGTTCTTCTTCCTCATTGGTAGGCTCCGTAAAGCCGCATTGAAACATGACCTTGGGCTGATTGAACCAGTACGCGAAAAACTTCGCGTCTTCGGCCTTCTGCGCCCGCAAAATAACTCTTTTCCCTTTGATTTCGTTATGCTCCATAGAATTACCCCTCAAAGCTTCTTCTTTTACTTCCACAAAACGGATTCCGCAAAATGTTCAAACATAAGCGGCCAGCAGAACCAGTCGTGGGCGCCGTTTACGAAATATGTCTGACAGGGCAGTCCGGCCTCGCGGATCGCGCGGATGGTAGGCGGTACGCCGATGTCTCTTTCATTGTAAGCAATATCTTCTTCCCCGGTACCGATCATCAGAACACGGTCCTTCAGTACGGGATTATCCAGCGAAAAATACCGGTTTCCCGGTGCGATGCCGCCGGAGAAAGCCCCATAGTATTTATACAGTTCGGTGCGGTGATAGTACATGTAAAGTGTCGTCATGCTGCCCATGGACAGTCCACAGAATGCGCGTTCCTCTGGTTTGCGCGCGACCGGCAGAATCTTCTCGATAAGCGGCAGGATGCACTCCTCGATATTTCTCGCGATAGACGCAAAGTCCCACTCACCAAAACTGCGGGAGAAAATCGTGTTGTTCATCATGACCAGGATGGCTTCTTTGGTATGTCCTTCCGCGATCAGATTATCCATAACATTGTCGATATTGCCCTGTGTAGTCCATTCCGCCTCGTTACCGCCGCCTCCATGCGAAACCAATACCAGCGGATAAGTCTTATTCCTGTCGAATCCGGCCGGCAGATAGACACAGACAGACTGAGCCTTACCGTTGATGTCCGTGTACGAAATATACGTGGTAGTCCCGCGCTTTGACGGATCCGCGATGGGAATACGCCTGCACTCCTCCGGTGTGCCGACAAAACGCACACTGCCGGGTATGGATCCGCTGACTGATGGGATCTGCGGCAGATTGGCCGGATCCTTCATGACAAAGTTTCTGACAGGCTTATCCTGCGCAGCCGGATTGGTCCCTGCCGTTTCCGCTTTCTCGGGTTACATCTGCTATGCCTTTGGTTTTGGTTTGCTCATCACAATCAGCAACAGAAGGCATTTTTGATGAGAGCAGTCTTAACACAGCAGCCCTGCGCTCACCCCAGCTCGTCCAGGATCTCCCCGATGTCGCCGTCGAGGCAGATCGACCGCTTGCTGATCTGCTCCGGACAGGAAGCCTCTCCATAATTGATGCAGACATAGGTTGCGTCCGGATCTCTATCCGTCATCTGCCAGAAGCTGAATTTGATGATGCCCGGTGTGTTATATCCCACGCCGAGCTCCAGGAAAAGCATCTTGCCGGCCCGCGTGCGGAGAAAATTGTCATAGCGCGCCGCTGCCTGATGCCAGCCTTCATCCTCCACGAAAGTCGCGTCCGAGCGCAGGTTCATACTCATCGGCTCCCCACAGACCGGACAGCGTGGAATCAGTTCAGAAGGGACCTCCATTTTAAGCGGGCCGCCCGCCGATGTGTTCAGCTGGCCGCCTGCAGGCATCTTAAGCTGGCCATCCGCCGGCATCTCCAACGAACCGTCAACCTGCACCCTCAACGAACCATCCTCCGGCACTTCGAGCGTCCCGTCCTCTCCGAACGCAAAGCCCTGCGCCAGGAGCATTTCCCGCACGGTTTCTTCGTTGTCGTACGTTTTCTGATGGCAGGGCTTGCTGCACTGCCAGAGTCCATAGTCGCCCTGCGTGTAGAAGAGCCTTTTCTTGTCGAATCCGGCCCTCTGGAAGCAATGATCGACATTTGTGGTAAGCACAAAATAATCCTTGTCCTTGACAAGCTCATAAAGCTTCTCGTACACCGGCTTTGGCAGATTCATGTAGCGGTTGATGTAGATCATGCGCGACCAGTACGCCCAGGTCACTTCAGGCGCCAGCTGCATCACATGAAAGCCGCCGGTGTACATGTCGTGAAAACCGTACAGCTCCTCAAAATCCGCAAAATACTTCTCGAACCGTTCGCCGCTGTAGACGAATCCGGCCGATGTCGAAAGTCCCGCGCCAGCGCCGATGACGACAGCATCTGCTTCCGCGAGCGCAGCTTTCAGCCTCGTGATATTCTCGTCATGAGTCCCGGTAGATCTTGTAATCCGTATTCTTGAAGACATTAGAAATCACCTCAATATGCAGAATACCTTTCTATAAATATAATTCTAACACGCACCGCAAATATACGAAAGAGGTTTTTGTCGGCTTTTTGATGATGTGCCGAACTACAGCTTAT
>CACZPA010000294.1 GCA_902782895.1 uncultured Eubacteriales bacterium | reverse complement strand
CATGTTGATTACGCTCGCGCCATGTGATGTGGCGTACTCAATGCCTTTGATGAGCCAGGAGATTTGACCCTCTTGTGCTGTCCTGAATACTTTGACCGGCATGATCTTCGCTTTCGGCATGATACCGGCAAGACCTCTCCCATTATTGTAGGATGCCGCAATAATGCCGGCCATACCAGTTCCGTGCCCAACCGGATCGGTCACATCGGTCGATTCCTCTACCGCGTTGTATCCGGTCGTAAACTGGGTGTTTTCAAAATCCGGATGATTTGTCATCACACCGGAGTCAATGACAGCGACAACTGCGCCTTTCCCGTACGCGCCTCTGTTCCAGACGTATGGTGCTTTGATCATGTCCAGATACCAACCGTAGTCCTCATAGTAAGGGTCGTTGATCACTGCTGTGCTGCCTGTGTCCATCAAGCTGACCTTGTAATTCGGTTCAATGTATTCGATCAGATCCGGATCAGCGACCGCGTCGATCGTTTCCAGAGAATCGGCAGTGTAGATCTCATTCTCAATTACCGCAGCGGCTTCTCCGCTCTCCGGATCCTCCGCAAGCTCCTCGATGGCAGTTTCCATCTCTTTGACTTCCCGCTTCGTCGCGTCGTCTTCCAGCTTGTATATGAATCCGTCATAGTCACTGTCGTTCAGATCTTCCAGAGCTGCCGCGTCTCCGTTCTCATTATGCGCCGTCACCAGATCCTCCAATTCGGCTAACGTGCCGGCGTCCTCATCCGCAGCAAGCGCGCTATCCTGCTCCGACTGATCCTGAACCGTTTTCTCCGGTTCGGCCGCCGCATCTTCCGCGGACGCATTCTCTGTGTCTGTGCCTTCTTCTGTCTCCGCGACTGTCGCCTCTGCAGCTGTTGTCTCTGCAGTCACCGTATCTTCCGTCCCTGCGTTCTCTGCCGCTAAAGCGCCCGTTGGAACAAACATCGTGCTCATGACAAATACAACAGCCACAACCATGGCTATCAGCCGGCTGGATGTCTTTCGGATTGTCATTTCGGGTGTTGCTCTTTTCATGGCGTTTCTCCTTCGCGAAAAACTGCACATTAATTGTACACCAAAAGAGCTTTCGCAGTGTGAATTTTTTAAAATCTAAACAAACATTAATAATGCCGAATATAATGTCAGGCCGCTTGTTTTAGTTCTCTGTTTTCCCGGCTGCCTGAATGACATGCTTCATCAGAACGGCTGTCGTGACGCTTCCGACCCCGCCCGGGACCGGTGTGATCGCAGCTGCCTTCGGCTCCGCCGCGTCGAAATCCACATCGCCGCAGAGATTCCCTTCTTTATCCACGTTGATGCCAACATCGATGATGATCTGTTTTTCACCAAGAGTATCCGCACCGATCATCTTCGCGCGGCCGAGCGCTGTAAGAACAATGTCCGCACCCTTTCCGGCCTCCGCAAAATCCTCGCTCCTCGTTCTGCTGTGGCAGACGGTGATCGTCGCGTGACGGGCCATGAGCATCATCGCGACCGGCTTGCCGATGACGAGACTGCGTCCAAAGACTGTCGCCTTCTTGCCTTTGAGCTCGACTCCATATTGGTCCATCATCTCCATGACCGCTTCCGCTGTGCACGGCGGATAGCCGATTCCTGTATCCATGAAGACACCTGCCATGGATCCTGACGTGATCCCGTCCATGTCCTTTTCCGGCGCCAGCGCCTCACAGACTGCTTTTTCGTTGATGTGCTTTGGCAGAGGGCGGAACATGAGCACCCCGTGGATGCCGCTGTCCTGATTGATCTTTTCGATTTCCGCAAGCAGCGCTTCCTCTGTCATGTCCTCCGGGAAGACGAACTGTCTGACCTGCACACCGGTTTTCTCTGCCCGCTTCAGCGCACCTCTCTCATAGGAAAGGTCCCCCGGCTTCTCCCCGAGCCGCACTATGGCCAGCGTGGGCGTGATGCCTTTGCTTGCGAGTTCTTCGAGCTCCTGCTTGTTTCTTTCGGTGATCGCCTTCGCGACCGGCGCGCCTTTGAATAATTCTGCCATCTCTTTCTTCTCCTCTGTCTCCGTCTTCTTTTTATTATAGGTTATTTCATGTTCTTCAGGAACGTCATTCTGTGGATCGGGCAAGTCCCGTGGGCGCGGATGCCCTCATAATGCGCCGCGGTTCCATAGCCTTTGTTTTTTTCAAAGGCATACCATGGGTACTTCTCCGCATATTGTACCATCATTCTGTCCCTTGTCACCTTGGCAACGATAGACGCGGCCGCGATCGCCAGGACCTTCGCGTCTCCTTTGATGACCGCGTGCTGGGGCACCTCCAGTCCCTCCAGCGTTACCGCGTCGATCAGCACGAAGTCGATGGATGCTGCACCTG
>CACZPA010000293.1 GCA_902782895.1 uncultured Eubacteriales bacterium | reverse complement strand
GATAGCAGTCCCAAGCCCAACGGGGATTGCCGGACTTCTCAGCGATGACGTTAACAACGTCTTCGTTAAGACCAAGGTTCAGGATCGTATCCATCATACCGGGCATGGAAGCACGCGCGCCGGAACGTACGGAAACAAGCAGCGGATTCTCCAGATCGCCGAACTTCTTGCCGGTGATCTCTTCCATCTTGAGGATGTACTCTTCGATCTGTCCGAAGATCTCATCGTTGATCTCGCGGCCGTCTTCATAATACTGTGTGCAGGCTTCGGTCGTGATGGTGAAGCCCTGAGGAACGGGGAGGCCGATATTGGTCATTTCCGCCAGATTGGCGCCTTTGCCTCCGAGGAGTTCACGCATGTTGGCATTGCCTTCCGTGAACAGATACACCCATTTTTTACTCATACAATACCTCCTGGTTTTATGTCTAAAAAGAATCGGTTGGATTCTTTACAGATCCTTATTTAGAAACGTTCCTTCAGGAACGCGGACAGCTCTGCGATCGGAATGCGCTTCTGCTCCATCGAATCGCGCTCACGGATCGTTACAGCCTGATCCTCGAGTGTGTCGAAATCAACGGTAATGCAGTACGGAGTGCCGATCTCATCCTGACGACGATAACGCTTGCCGATGCTTCCCGTATCGTCATACTGCGCGGGAACAATAGCGGAAACCATGTCGAAAAGCTCCTGAGCTTTTTCGTTCAGCTTCTTGGACAGCGGCAGGACCGCGGCCTTGACCGGCGCAAGTTCGTTGGAGAAATGCAGAACCGTTCTGACATCTCCGCCTTCCAGCGTCTCCTCATCATATGCCTCGCAGAGGAACGCCAGCGTTACGCGGTCAGCGCCGAGCGACGGCTCGATGACATACGGCAGATACTTCTCATTCGTGACCGGATCCTGGTACATCATATCCTGTCCGGAATGCTCCTGATGACGGCCGAGATCGTAATCCGTACGGTCTGCGATGCCCCACAGCTCGCCCCATCCGAAGGGGAATGTGTACTCAATATCGGTCGTGCCCTTGGAGTAGAAGGCTCTCTCCTCTACGCTATGCTCGCGCAGACGAATGTGATCCTCATGCAGGCCCAGTCTCTTGAGCCAGTCCATCGCGAACTTCTTCCAGTATTCGTACCACTCCAGATCTGTCCCCGGCTTGCAGAAGAACTCCAGCTCCATCTGCTCAAATTCACGGGTACGGAATGTGAAGTTGCCGGGCGTGATCTCGTTGCGGAAAGATTTGCCGATCTGACCGATTCCGAATGGAAGCTTACGACGGGAAGTCCGCTGTACATTCTTGAAGTTAACGAAGATGCCCTGAGCCGTCTCGGGACGCAGATAGACAACAGCCTTAGCGTCCTCTGTAACGCCCTGGAAGGTCTTGAACATCAGATTGAACTGACGGATCTTGGTGAAATCATGCTTGCCGCAGGACGGGCAGGCGATATTCTGATCCTCGATGTACTGTTCCATCTCTTCGTTGGCCCAGCCGTCGACAGGCTTATCCGGCGTAAGTCCATGCTCCGCCATGTAGTCCTCGATCAGCTTATCCGCGCGCCAGCGGGATTTGCAGGCTTTGCAGTCCATCAGCGGATCGTCAAAGTTGCCGACATGTCCGGTCGCGACCCAAGTCTCCGGGTTCATCAGAATGGCGCTGTCCATGCCGACGTTATATGGATTATGGCGGATAAAGGAATCCCACCATGCTTTCTTGACATTATTCTTTAATTCCACACCAAGAGGGCCGTAATCCCATGTGTTCGCAAGTCCACCGTAGATCTCGGAGCCTGCGTACATGAAACCACGCGCCTTCGCAAGTGCAACGATCTTATCCATCGAATCCGTCATATAGAAATCTCTCCTCTGTCATGCTTCTTACATCTCGTCAGTATAACAAAACAAGCGGATTCTGTCAATTCAATTTTTGCGATTAGTAAAACATTTTTATTATTTTTGCGGTATCTTAGCAAAAACACTCACGGATATAACGCAATGTCCGCACCTCTCTCTGCAGATACTGCGTCAGAAATCTTGCCGCAAATTCAAAAAGCTCACTGCGGATACGTGGCTCGACCTGATATTTATAGACCGCTGAATCGTCCGCGTTCAGTACATAACGCAGTGCGTACAGTGTCCCCGGCTGAATCCTGACCGCGTCCGCGTAATGCCTTGCGCAGTCCGTGCAAAGCAATCCGCCCGCTTCCACACTCAAATAGGCTGGATCCTCGGCCCGCTCTCCGTTGCTGACACATCTCTCTGTCTCAGGTCTGACGCCGGTCGATGCCAGAGCTCGCAATACAAAGGTCGTCGCGGTCGTCATCGGTGACAGGCTTTCCTCGGTGATCATCTGAAGACCGCGAAGCAGCAGCCGCAGCATCTCATTGCATTCCTGCTCCTCTACCGTCAGCTCCAGCGCTGTTTCGAGCATCCACGATGCCCACGCCATTCTCTCCGGATCCTGCCGGATCGGATAAAACTGTTCAATTGGAACAGCCTCCTGCAGGATCCACCCTGAACGCGCATGATTCAGCCAGAAATCGCCGTAAGTAAAGAGCTGCGTTGACGAAGACAGTCTTGCTCCCTGTTTCTTTGCGCCTTTCGCGGACACATAAACCCGACCCTGATCTACACAGATCAGGATGAGTCTTTTGTCCTGCTCTCCCTGTACGGTCTCTCTGGCGATCAGCCCCCGCACCTGCATTGTAGCCGCCATCTTTACCTCCCGGTTTGTCTCTCAGATCTCGAAGCCGTCAATCCTGAATCCGCCATTCCCGAATCTGTCAGTCTTGTCTGCTATAGTTGCGGACAGCTACCTCACTGTCGCGCCAACGTTCCTTCACCTTAACCCATAACCGCAGATTCACTTGAATGCCAAGCATCTTCTCGATCTCGACACGGGCCTGTGAACCGATTTCCTTAATCGTCGCGCCATGCTTGCCGATAATGATCGGTTTGTGCGACTCCCTCTCGCAGATGATCGTCGCGTCAATATCGACAAGGTTCTGCCGCGGCCTTTCCTTAAACTGATCGATCACGACGGCGATTCCGTGCGGAATCTCATGACTCAGCACATACAACGCCTTTTCCCGGATAAACTCCGCGCAAAGGACCTTTTCCGGCTGATCTGTCACCATATCCTCTGGGAAGAAATACTGTCCCTGCGGCAGATAATCGAAGATCACACGGATCAGTTCCTTCACATTGGTCCCGACAAAAGCAGACACCGGCACGATCTCGTCAAAACAGCCCATATCCTGATAGGTTTTCGCCGTCTCGGCCGTCTTTTCGATCGGTACAGAATCGATCTTGTTGATGACAAGAATCTTCTTCGCGCGCGAACGTTTTGCCATCGCGACCGCGGACAGATCATCCTCATGCGGACGTCCCGGCTCAACCATGACGATCGTCAGATCGATTCCGGACATCGCATCCGTGACCTCTTCCATCATGTGCTCATCGAGCTTATGGGCAGGTTTATGAATGCCAGGCGTATCCAGAAAAACCGCCTGCCCCTCATCGGTTGTATAAATACAGGTAATCTTATTGCGGGTCGTCTGCGGTTTATTGGACGTGATCGTCAGCTTCTGCCCGACGATCTTGTTGAGCAGCGTACTCTTCCCGACATTAGGCCGTCCGATAACGGATATAAATCCTGATTTCATTAAAACACCTCACAGACTGCATCAAACCGGTCTTTTTCTTCTTCAATCGCTTTGCGTGAGCCAACAACACAGACCGCGCCGCCATTAAGTGCTTCTTTCACCAGAGGCGCGAGTGCACGGATATCTTCTTTTGTCGTATGCAGGATCTCATCCCTGATCCGCTGCACATCCGCGAATGTCTTACCGATCCTTGCGCGGGAGATGCCTACGCCGATCCGCATGGACGGCGTCAGCGGCGTATCCATGGATCCGATCGTCCCGATAATGTACTTCTCCATATCCTCGTCATCGCAGTCGAAGCTTTCCAGATAGTCTGGCACTTCCTCATATACGTCCAGTGTAGAGGCCAGGTTCGGATCCCGATAGGACGAACAGGAAAGTGTCCCGTTGTCTTCAAAGGACATAAAGGCACCGTACGCGCCGCCCTGTACACGCAGCCGGTTCCACAGGAAGCCAAGGCCCAGGATCTGCGAAGCGACGATCATGTGCCCCGTATACGCTCCCGGATAAAGCCCTGCTTTTGCGACAAACTGCACTTGTCCCGGTGTCTCCATGCCCTCATTCATCGGCTGTAATACCGGCTTGTAAGCTCCGTCCATCGCGATGGCAGGTTTTTCCGGCAGACTCAGGACCAGCAGGTTTTGTTGACGGAGCAGCTCATCCCGCAGCTCCCGCGGACAGCCCCCGGAGAAGGAGACCAGCGACTGTGACACGATCATCTGCGCGGCCTTGGACAGTCCTTCCGCAAGTTCTTCTTTCATCTCATCGAAATGCCGCGTTAAGGACTGAACAAACCGGAAGTACTCCAATCCCGTTGTATACTGCGCTGCCGCTCCGGGCTCTTTCATTCCGGCAAGCGCTCTGCGGGTAGCAAAACGGTGTCCGGCCTGCAGGAACGCGTTCTGGATCAGCGAGTATTCGGAATTCAGGAGCTCTTCCAGACGTTCCCAGTTGTCAAAGTGCGTATGGAGCAGGATCTCCAGCAGCAGCTGTCTTACGGTATCAGCTTCTTTTCCGAGATATTTGCAGGCGAAAGTTACCTCAGGCCACCAATCTCCGTTCTGCTGTTCTATCATCTGCGTGGATATCCGCAAGCCTCCCATATGAATACGGATCTGCTGATCGAGCTCCTGATAGGAGTAATGGTCGGTGTCCAGCGCGCCCCAGAAGGAAGCCAGCAAGGATGCGTACGGAAGCATCTTCTCCGACATGTTCTTTATGTTGAAGTAGAAGCGTTCATACAGAATCCCGCTAGTCTCGGCTTCCACATAGATCGAAGGACGACCGCTATGCAGCGTGATCTCTTCTACGTCTACATTCTCTGCTTCGGTTTTAAGGTCCGATACCGACAGATGCGGAACGGGATGGTCGGTTTCTTCTTCTCCTTGCTGCGACTGATAGGCAAGCAGCTCCTGCGTCTGCCGAACAAGCTCTTCTTTCTGATCGTCAGTCAAGCTGTCCTTATAGACGCGCAGAGATTCAGCAAGATTCTCATCCTGCTGCAAAGTATAATCCGGCTCCGGCCGCAGCGTTACGAAGACCTGATGCGGATTGCCGATCAGATAACGGTAAAGCAGCTCTTCAAAATAACCGTTATTGACGCCTTCCCGCAGCGCGCCGAAGATATCGTTGATCCGAAGGAAGGCAAAAGGATCCTC
>CACZPA010000292.1 GCA_902782895.1 uncultured Eubacteriales bacterium | reverse complement strand
CAGGTCCAGACAGGCGGACTCGATCGCGGTAACGACATGTACACCGGTCCGCAGATCAAAGGTCTGCTGGCCCCGGACGTCGCCCTGGATATTCGCGTCCAGCCACTGCCGGACTTTAAGCAGCGTCTCCTTGTACATCGGGACAGAGGTCCCGACAACAAGGCCGCGGACAGCCTCCAGTGCTTTGGTGATCTTCTCTCCGCCGGGGACTTCCCCGATGCCTTCCCGCCCGGCCGAATCGGTCAGGATGACGACATTCCGCGTAAAATACGGATAATGCGCGCCGGAGAGGTTAAGCTCCATGCAGTCTGTACCGGCGACCGGATAGACTTCCATTCTTTCGATTTTCGGTGTCATGTGCAGCCTCCTCTAATGTCTGTTTGATGATATTATATACTGATTCGCGGCACTTTTCAAGTTCCCGGAGCGGCGATCCCCCTTCCAAGTTCCTCTTGACATCACAATCGGTTGCTGATATGATAATTACTGTATATTGCAGGTCTTAAATCAGAACATCAGGGGGCGTTTATAGATGAAATACAACAGAATCTTGCTGAAACTCAGCGGCGAAGCTCTTTCCGGAGACAAGGGACACGGTTTTGACGAGGAGACGGCAAGACAGGTTGCGCGCCAGGTCAAGGCCGCGCATGATCAGGGGACACAGATCGGGATCGTTATCGGTGCGGGCAATTTCTGGCGCGGACGTTCTTCCGGAGATATGGACAGAGTCAAGGCCGATCAGATCGGCATGCTCGGCACCGTGATGAACTGCCTGTACGCAGCCGAGATCTTCCGTATGGAGGGCATGGATTCCGCGATCTATACGCCGTATCCGATCGGCATGTATACTCAGAATTTCAATAAGGACAAGGCGATCGCGGACCTCGAGGCCGGCAAGATCGTCTTCTACGCGGGCGGTACGGGACATCCGTATTTCTCGACGGATATGGCGGTCGCGCTGCGTTCTATCGAGACGGACTGCGACGTCATGCTGATGGCCAAGAATGTGGACGGCGTATACGACGACGATCCGGCAAAGAATCCGAACGCGAAGAAATACGATACCATGGAGTATTCCGAGATCCTGGCGAAAGGGCTCAAGGTCATGGATCTTCCTGCGGCGGCGCTCTGCATGGAGAACAGGATGCCGGCAGTGCTTTTCGCGCTGAAGGAAGAGGGCAGTATCATCCGTGTCGTAAACGGCGAGAAGCTGGGCACAACGATCACGGGCTGAGACAAGGCCATAAGGCTGAGGCAAGGCCGCAAGGCTGAGACAAGGCGGCAGGACAGCCAAGAGCAGCAAAGCATAACCGAACAGATTAGGATCGATCACTATATAAGGAGGAAAGTAAAATGGCAGACGAGGCATTAAGAAGCTATGAAGACAGAATGAACAAGGCTATTGATTCGATGGAGTCCGATTTTAACACGATCCGTGTCGGACGCGCGAATCCGCATATTCTCGACAACGTCCGTGTCGATTATTACGGGACGGAGACCCCGATCCAGCAGGTCGGCAACATCACGGTTCCGGAGGCGAGACTTCTGATGATCACGCCTTGGGAGACTCCGATGCTCAAGAAGATCGAGAAAGCGATCCAGATCGCCAATATCGGCATCAATCCGACCAATGACGGCAAGTCGATCCGCCTGGTATTCCCGGAGCTGACCGAGGAGAACCGCCGCGACAAGAGCAAAGAGATCAAGAAGATGGGCGAGAGCGCCAAGGTCGCGATCCGCAACATCCGCAGAGACGGTATGGAAGCTTTCAAGAAGCAGAAAAAAACCAGCGATCTGACAGAGGATGATTTCAAGGATATCGAGAAAGAGATGCAGGATCTGACCGATAACTTCATCAAGGATATCGATAAGCGCACAGAGGCCAAGATCAAGGAGATCATGACCGTCTGATCGGCGGAGGGTTTTCTGTGGGCAAATTTGAGAAAGTACTGGCGCTTGCGCCGGAGAGGATTCCGGCGCATGTCGCTATTATTCTGGACGGCAACGGCCGCTGGGCCGAGCACAATCACAGGCTGCGCGCGCAGGGACACCATGCCGGCGCGGATAATGTCGAGACGATTACCTATGCCTGCATGGATATGGGGGTCAAGTACCTGACCGTATACGCGTTTTCTACGGAGAACTGGAAGCGGAGCAAGGACGAGGTCTCCTATCTGATGCTGCTCCTGAAGCAGTATCTGCTCAAGTATAAGAAGACCGCCATCGCGAAGAAGATCCGTGTCCGCGTGATCGGGGATCTCGGCGGGCTGTCCGATGATCTGCGGGCGCTGATTCTGGATGTAGAGCAGGCGACAAAAGACCTCAAGGCCTTCAATCTGACCTTCGCGATCAATTACGGCGGCAGAGACGAGCTTGTACGCGCCGTCCGCAGGATCGCCGGTCAAGGGATTCCTGCGAAAGGGATTCCGGCGGAGGAGATTACGGCGGATACGATCAATGCTGCGCTGGATACAGCGGAACTGCCGGATCCGGACCTGCTGATCCGGACGGGCGGAGAGCTGCGGATCAGCAATTTCCTGCTGTGGCAGTGCGCTTACAGTGAATTCTATTTCACCGATACGTTCTGGCCGGATTTCGGAGAAGAGGAGCTGGAGAAAGCGATTCTCGATTATGCCGGGCGGGAGAGGCGTTTCGGCGGCAGGAAGAAATAAACCGGACAGCGAGACGGACACGGCAGGCGGTAAGCCGTCGTGTCCCGGTTCAGGAATACAGAGAATAAGAGAAGATATATGCTGAAGAGGACAATTAGCGGCGCCGTGCTGCTTGCGGTGATGATCGCGCTTGT
>CACZPA010000291.1 GCA_902782895.1 uncultured Eubacteriales bacterium | reverse complement strand
TTTTAAGTCCCGTGCGTCTGCCAGTTCCGCCAAGCCGGCTTCGGATTCTATTTATAACACATCCCTGTCCGATTTGCAAGCGGGGATGTGTTTTCCTGTTCCGTGAAAGTCATTCTTGACAAAAACTCTGATGCAGGAGTAATCTAACCACTAACAGAAAAAGAAGGCAGGCGGGTAATTGCATGTTAAAAACACTGGCATCCCATATCAGGGAATTCAAGCTTCCGTCATTGCTGACGCCGGTAATGATGGTCGCGGAGGTCATTATGGAGATGGTGATCCCTCTTCTGATGGCTTCCATTATTGACAACGGCGTGGAGAAGGGCGATATGCAGCATATTATGAAGGTCGGCATGGTCATGGTGGTCGCTGCGGGCTTCGGCCTTCTGTTCGGCATTCTCGGCGGCGTTTTCGCTGCCAAAGCCTCCACGGGCTTCGCCAGAAATCTCCGGAAAGCGATGTTCGACCACATCCAGACATTCTCGTTCGCGAACATCGACCGTTTCAGCACGGCCGGCCTGATCACCAGACTGACGACCGATGTCACGAATATCCAGATGGCCTATCAGATGCTCCTCCGGATGTTCGTGCGCGCGCCGATCACGCTGATCGTGGCGATGTGCATGGCGTTCTATATCAATCGCAGTCTCGCGAGGATCTATCTGATCGCTGTTCTGATCCTGGCGGTCTTCCTCGGTCTCATCATCATGAATGTCACGAAGCATTTCCGTGAGGTCTTCAAAAAGTATGATGATCTGAATGCGAGCGTGCAGGAAAATGTTTCCGCGATCCGTGTCGTGAAGGCCTATGTCAGGGAAGAGTACGAAAAAAGCAAGTTCTTCAAGGCAAGTGAAAATGTGTATAAGCTGTTCATCAAGGCGGAGAAGATCCTGACGCTGAACATGCCGATCATGATGACGACCGTTTATTCCTGCATTCTGCTGATCAGCTGGCTCGGGGCGAAGATGATCGTGGGGAGCGAGCTTACGACCGGTGAACTGATGAGCCTGCTTGCTTACTGCATGAATATCCTGATGAGCCTGATGATGCTCTCCATGGTGTTCGTCATGATCACGATGAGCTACGCGAGCGGACAGCGTATCGCCGAAGTGCTGAACGAGGAAAGCTCGCTGGTCAATCCGGAAGAACCCGTCTATGAGATCCCGGACGGCAGGATCGATTTCTCGCATGTGAATTTCCGTTACAATCAGGACAGTGACAACAATGTGCTGAAGGATATCAGCCTGCAGATCGCTTCCGGCGAGACCATCGGGATCATCGGCGCGACGGGCAGCTCCAAGAGCACGCTCGTCAGCCTGATCAGCCGGCTGTATGACGTGAGCAGCGGAAGTGTGAAGGTCGGCGGCATTGACGTCAGGGAATATGATCTGGATACGCTCCGGAACAATGTTGCCGTCGTTCTGCAGAAGAATGTGCTTTTCTCCGGCACGATCCTGGACAACCTGCGCTGGGGAAAGGAGGATGCATCGGAAGAAGAGTGCATCCGGGCCGCGAAGCTTGCCTGCGCGGATGAATTCATCCGGAAATTCCCCGACGGCTACAATACGTATATCGAACAGGGCGGCAGCAATGTCTCCGGCGGACAGAAGCAGCGGCTCTGCATTGCCCGCGCGCTCTTAAAGGATCCGAAGATCCTGATCCTGGACGATTCCACGAGCGCTGTCGATACCGCGACAGACGCCCGGATCCGGAAGGCGTTCCGGGAGGAGATCCCGGGCGTGACGAAGATCATTATCGCACAGCGGATCTCTTCGGTCATGGATGCCGACAGGATCCTTGTGCTGGAATACGGTACCGTGCACGGCTTCGGATCCCACGAAGAACTGCTCGGCACGGATGAGATCTACACCGAGATCTATGAGACGCAGACGAGCGGCGGCGGAGATTTTGATGAAGCTGCACGTGCCGATGCCGATTACCGGGATGAGGAATTTGACCGGAGAGGAGGCGAGAACCTATGAGTGATAATAACAGGAACACCGCCCCCGGTCCCGGAAGAAGAGGCATGCGGGGCCCCCGGCCGAAACTGAAGGATCCCGTCGGTCTCTTCAGGCGGGTCATGTCCTATGTAATGAAATATTACGGGATCCATATCGTGATCGTGGCAGTGTGCATCGTCATCTCGGTGCTCTGCAATGCCAGAGGCACGATGTTCATGCAGACGCTGATCGACGGCTACATCGGTCCCCTTCTGGCATCGCCGGATCCGGATTTTTCAGGTCTTCTGCATGCGATCCTGGTGATGGCCGGCATCTATGCGGTCGGCATCGCCGTGAGCTTCGCGTATAACAGGATCATGATCTATGTATCCCAGGGTACGATCAAACATATCCGGGATGACATGTTCGCCCATATGGAAAGCCTGCCGATCCGCTATTTTGATACGCACCCGCACGGAGATATCATGTCAAATTATACGAATGACGTGGACACCCTGCGGCAGCTGGTGAGCCAGAGCATTCCGCAGTTCATCAACAGCGGCCTGACGGTCGTGACGGTCGTTGCCTGCATGCTGATGCTGAGCCCGGTGCTCACCCTGCTGACGCTGGCCATGGCCGGTCTGATGCTCTTCCTGTCCGGAAAGCTTGCCGGCATTTCCGGCAGATCGTTCCTGGCGCAGCAGAGAGATCTTGCGGCGGTCAACGGAAATATCGAGGAGATGATGGAAGGCCAGAAAGTCGTGAAGGTATTCTGCCATGAGGACATCGCGATGGAAAATTTCGGCCGGATGAACCAGTCTCTTTATGAAAGTGCGAATTCCGCCAACCGGACCGCCAATATCATGGGCCCGGTGAATGCCCAGCTCGGCAACATCAGCTATGTGCTCTGCGCCATCGCGGGCGGTGCGCTTGCGCTTAAAGGCTTTATGGGTTTTACGCTCGGCGGACTGGCGAGCTTCCTTACCTTCAACCGGAATTTCTCAATGCCGGTCAATCAGATCACGACGCAGATGAATTCCATCGTCATGGCGCTGGCCGGCGCCGAGCGGATCTTTACGCTGCTGGACGAAAAGCCGGAAGAAGATAACGGCTGCATTTCGCTGGTCCGGTGCCGGATGGAAGACGGGAAAGTGATCCCTGTGAAGGAACGCACCGGCATGTGGGCGTGGGAGCATCCGTATCCGTCAAAGGGAACGGTGGAATATATCCCCATGAAGGGAAAGGTCGTCTTTGACCACGTGGATTTCGGCTACGAGGAAGATCATATCGTCCTGCATGACATCTCGCTTTATGCGGAAGCCGGACAGAAGATCGCGTTCGTCGGATCGACCGGCGCCGGAAAAACCACGATTACGAACCTGATCAACCGTT
>CACZPA010000290.1 GCA_902782895.1 uncultured Eubacteriales bacterium | reverse complement strand
GACGGAGCTTCCGTCCCCAAGCTTTATGATCACATCCCGGTAGACTTCCGGGTTTGTGCTGTAGAAGATCTTTCCTGAAAACGGATCGAGGTATTCCCTGGTGCTGTACTCCAGGTATCGGAAGCAGGCGCTGCGAAAAGCTGGAATCGCCAACTGCTGATCGACCGCAGACATCACTTCCTGTAAAAACACCTCGGGATCGGAAATCATTTCACTGCGCCGTTCATACACATACAGGCACCAGGCTGCAATGTAGCTGTTGGTCAGCAGATACGTAGTTTGCCTGTTGCCGAAAGCAGTCTCCGTCCGAACCAAGCCGGCGCGCATCAGCGCCTGAAGATAGTTCAGGCATTTGTTGTTCGGAAACCCGACATCGTGCGCGATCTCGCTCAGCCGGCGCTTGCCTCTTGCCATGCTGCAAAGGATGGGATAATAGCTCTCCGGCGTTCGGAAATACGCGCGCAGCCATTCCGGAAGATACTTTGTGAATGCAGAATCGAAACGCAAAAGCGTTCGGAGATTGTCCTCAAAGCTTCGGTCGGCATTCAGCTCATTCAGAATGGTCGAGATGCCGCCCGTCATGGAATACAAGCGAACAATATCCGGCTTCGTGTAATCGGGAAAGAGCTTGCAGAGATCAGAGAGCGTGCGGCAGCCGATGAACACGAAAAAATGATGCATGGGTTCCGGTTTCCAATCTTCCCGACGGCAGCGGCTGGTCTCCGCGACAATGATATTCTTCTTCGCAATCAATTCGAAACATGCTTCTCACGGCTAACTGTACTGTCTGATTGTATTCGAAAAACATTTCGCGCCTCGGTTTGCTTTTTCCCGCAAATTCTGCTAAAATGAAAAACAATCGAAACAATCGATATTGCATTTGAATCTGCGCAGACCATCCAACACTCCGACTGAGGGGAAAACATGCCAAACTTTACAAAAGACGCGATCAAGCGGACGTTTATCGAGCTGCTGGACCAGAAACCGCTGAATCAGATTACGGTGAAGATGGTCGTGGAGGAATGCGGCATCAACCGCAACTCCTTCTATTACCACTATCAGGATCTGCCTGCCGTGATTGAAGAGATCACCCAAGAAGAGCTGGAGCGCATCATAAAGAAGTATCCGACCATTGATTCTGCGGAAACGGCGCTGAATGCCGTCGTGGATTTCACATCCGAGCATCGCTGGGCGATCCTTCACATCTACAATTCCGTGAACCGTGACATTTATGAACGGTATCTGTGGCAGGCGTGCGAATACATTGTGAACGCTTACGCCGAGACGTTCCGTCAGACGTACCACATATCCGATGCGGATCGCAGAGTCATCAGTCATTTTTACAAATGTGAGTGCTTTGGCCTGGCGATCGACTGGATGAATCGGCGTATGGAGTCGGATATCCGTCAGGAGATATCGCGCCTTTGTGTACTGACCCGCGGAATGACCGAGGAAATGATCCGTCGCAGCTCAGAGAGCTGAAGCCGATAGCAAGAGAATTCAATAGACAAATCCGCTCCCGTGTCTGTTTTTCAGACACGGGATTTTCGCTGTCCGTTTTCCACAATCCAGACTTTGATTACACTGTTCGCAGGAGGAGATGCAATATGAACGCCGAAAAAGCCAGAACGGCAGGTAAATATGTCGGGGCTGCGGCGACAGTTGCCGCAATCGCATCCTTATCCGCCTACGTTTCCAGCAGCTATCTGCTGAAGATGGCAATCAACCGGGAAGAGCCGCTTTTACTTCGCAGCGTTGAAAGGCGTATCAGCGGCTCGAAAGGAGAAACAGACTTTACCCGTACAATGCGGGAGGCATCCCGTACACTGAAAGCGAAGGAGAACGAGGTCGTTGAGATCACAGCCCGCGACGGAACGGTACTTGTCGGTCACTGGATGCCGGTGGAGGACGCAAAACGTATCATTCTTGCCGTCCACGGTTGGCGCGGGAGCTGGAGCCAGGCCTTCGGCATGGTGGCGGACTTTTGGGACGAGCAGGGCTGTAGCGTGCTGTATGTGGAACAGCGGGCGACAAACAAAAGCGGCGGTGATTATATCGGCTTCGGGATTGTAGAGCGTCTGGACTGCTTCGATTGGCTGAACTGGCTGGAGGAACGCTGTGGGACGACCCTTCCGGTCTATCTCTGCGGGGTCTCTATGGGCGCGACCACCGTCCTGATGGCAGCAGGGCTCGACCTCCCTCCGACCATCCATGGCATTATCGCGGACTGCGGCTTCACCTCACCGCACGCCATCTGGAAGCATGTGGCCAATCACAACCTGCACATCGCATTCCGTATGCGGGGCAGATTTGCCGACGAGATTTTCATGCGAAAGCTCCATATGGCGCCGGATATCTCCACAACGGATGCACTCAGCCAATGCACCGTCCCAGTGCTGCTGATTCACGGAAACGACGACCATTTTGTCCCGGTGAGCATGACCCATGAGAATTACGCCGCTTGCGCAGGGCCGAAGCGCCTGCTGACCGTGCCGGGCGCGGATCACGGTGAGAGCTATTACACCGCTCCGGAGGCATATCAAGCGGAGTTAAAGCGTTTCTGGCAGGATTTTGACTGATTGCGCAGAAAACATACGAAAGGAGCTGCTTGCATGATAAGAACCATCACCGAGCTGCGGGAAACTCGCGCTCTGCAAAGAGCAAATGAATCGGATCACACGATTCGTATTGGCGCGGTAATGATGGCGGAGGCGTTCAATCTTGTCTCTCTGCTTCACGCGATCTCGCAGGGGGATCGTGGTTCTTACCCTGCCTGTATGGCCGCTTTCGCACTGGTGCTGCTGCCAAAGGCCTCTGAGCGGCTGCTCAAATGCCGCATCCGTACCGACGTCTATCTGTTCTGCATTCTCTACTGCATGGGCTCCATGATGGGAGACGCCTGGCAGCTCTATGACCGCATTCCCATCTGGGACAAGTTGCTGCACACCATTGGCGGGATTCATTTTGCCATGCTGGGGGCGTTTCTTCCGCTTCGGCTCAACCGGGAACGGGAGACGAGCGTATGGCTTCGCGCCGCGTTCGCCATCTGCTTCTCTGTCGCCGTGGCTGCGCTCTGGGAGTTCTATGAGTTCGGCATGGATCAGCTGCTGGGGCGCGATATGCAGCGCGACGTGTTCCTCTCCTCCATCGATTCACGTTTGCTGGGAAATGGGCTGAACACGGTGGGCAGCATCCGGCAGATCGACAGCGTGGTAGTCAACGGCGTTGAGCTGGAGGGGTATATCGACATCGGGCTCATTGATACGATGGGAGACATGATGGTGGAGACGCTGGGGGCGCTCATTTACGCGGCCTGCTTTGTGTTGCAGCGCGGGGAAAACCCCGCCTTTGCCCCGGCAATGGGGAATGAACAGCTTGTAGAATAAGAAAGGTAGGTTCTTTGCGTGAAAACATATGTATTGTATAACCCACTGGCTGGAAACGGCGTCGGCGAATACAGGGCAAAACTGCTGAAGCGTTATCTCCCGGCGAAGGAACTGGTGTTTCAGTCGGTCATAGACATAGAAAGTTATCCGACATTTCTGGCTTCCATTCAGGAGGAAGACGAGGTGATCGTCTGTGGAGGGGACGGTACGCTCAACCGCTTTGTCAATGACACCGACGGCATGGAGGTCAAAAACCGCATTTATTACTGGGCGACCGGCAGCGGCAACGATTTCTGGCGTGACATGGAGTTGGGGAACGCCGACTATCCCTGTAGAGTTGACCAACTTATGCATCGACTGCCCGTGGTGGAGGTCAAAGGAAAGCGCTATCACTTTCTCAACGGCGTCGGCTTCGGCATCGACGGCTATTGCTGTGAGGTCGGCGATGCGCAGAGGAAACGCAGCGCCAAGCCCGTCAACTATACCAGCATTGCGATCAAGGGACTGCTGTTCTATTACCACCCGACAAAGGCCACGGTGACGGTGGACGGGAAAGCTTATGCGTATGAAAAGGCATGGCTGGCGCCCTG
>CACZPA010000289.1 GCA_902782895.1 uncultured Eubacteriales bacterium | reverse complement strand
TCCCGTCAATCCGGCTGCTGGCCGTCGTGTGCTTTCCCACGCGCAATCCGTCACCTGCAGATCTGTGAACACGGCCGTAAAGCTGGAATCCTCCGGGCTGCAGGCATAGACGCCGAAGCGGATCCGTCCCGCGCCTTCCCACATGTGGCAGACGCGCATCTGTATGAAGTTCACGCCGTCCCGCGAGCATTCTACGCAGTAATCGTCCTCTCTGCGGCTGAAACGGTACCACATCTTCTTCACGTCCGCCGGGATCGCGGTTGTAGCCCAGTCGGAGTATCCGTGATTGGTGACCACCGAACCCAGATGCTGGAACTCCTCGTTCTCATATTCCACCGAGGCTTTCAGCCAGTTCTCGGAATCCAGATACATAACGATTCCGCACTGGTCGAAGCGGTGATGGCTCTGCGCAAAACCCGTCTGCACAATAAATGAGAAAAACTTCTCATCCGTCTCCATCTGGAGCACCGGCGCGTTATCGTTGCGAAAATGATAATAGGTCCGCTGCCACAAATCGGTATGCGGCTCGGTTACGATCTCGATTCTGTCCTCTTCGATCCTGTATTCCTTCGGCTCCCGCGTCCAGGCCATCTGTTCTGTTTTCATCATGAATCGCCTCTCTTGTCCGGTCGTTTTCCGGATCTGTTTTTATGTGTTTTTCGCGAAATAATGCTCCTTCGCGTATGCAAAAGCCTCGTTAAACGCCTGTATCGCCGCGCGGCTTGTCGGGTGCTCCGGCTCCATCATGTCAAAAGCATGATACATGCCTTCATAGACGTCAGCTTTAGCCTCCACCCCGGCCGCCTGCAGGTTCCGCACAAACTGCAGTGTCTCGTCATAAAAAGGCTCCGCGGTACAGACAAATGTATAAGCCGGCGGCAGTCCGCAGTAATCCTTAGCTCGCGCCGGCGCTGCGTATGGGGACACTTCTTTGTTATAATCTTTGCGCAGATACAGCTTCCAGGCCATATGGTTCCGCCTGGTATTCCATGCCTTCGCGTGATTGTCCCTTGACGAATTCGTATCGAAATTATCGATCATCGGATAGAGCGGCATCTGATAGGCGATCCGCACCTCGCCTTTATCCCTTGCAAGCATCGCAACTGCTGCCGTCAGGCCTCCGCCAGCGCTTTCCCCGCCGATCATGATCTGGTCGGAGCGGATCCCCAGCTCCGCCGCGTGATTCTTCATGTAGATCAGCGCCGCATAGCATTCCCAGAGCGCGACAGGATACGGGTGCAGCAGGGACAGATGATAGCCCGGCGAAACCACCACCGCTCCGTGATTCCGGACGAGATCGACCGCTCTGCCCATATAAACCATTTCCTTCATGCCGGTCGCGTATCCGCCGCCATGAATCCACAGAACGCCGGGGGCCGCGGTGGCCGTGGCATCGCCGAAAGCCTCGTTGGTGGCTGCATCGTCGCGGCCCGCGGCCGAATCGTTTTCCTCAGGCCGCAGGATCAGGAGCGATACGCATCTGCCATTCACCCGAATGGACGTCCTTTGCGTCTGAATTCCTTTTCTGCTAAAATGAATCATCCCGTTATCTCCATTCCCCCCGCTTGTCTTTTGTTTTATTATACCCGACTTCCGGTTTATCCGCAACAAAAAAGACGCGCTGCCGGTTCGCCCCTACAGGTTCTGCGCATGCACGTCCTCTTGATTCTCGACAGGATTATTTGATTCCGATCAGCAGCGCCGATCCCGCGAGCCCCATAAACGAGGCTTCACTTTTGCTGATCCATTTGCCGTTTGTCGTATCGATCAGCTCCGCCTGCTCATATCCCATGCTCTTAAGCTTCCGGAGAAAAGCCTGCATATCTCCGTATTTTTCCGGAGAAAAGATATCATGGATCGCGAAGTTTCCGCCCTTTTTGAGCGTCCGCAGCGTCTCCAGAAGGATCGTCTGCCGGTCATCGGACGGGATATTGTGATATACATAATTGCTGACAACCGCGTCAAAGGTCTCATCCGCAAAGTCCAGACGCGTAGCGTCCCCCTTCTGGAAAGCCGTATTATTCACGCCTTCGGCCAACGCGTTCCGCTCACAGAGCGGCTTATTGAAGGACGCGTATTCCTTGCCCCAGCGGTCGATTCCGACGATCTGCGCCTGTGGATTGCGCTTCGCGACGGCCATCGCAAGCGCTCCGGCCGCGAAAGACAGCACCATCCCTTTGGGCATCCAGTTTTTATAATCCGGTTTCATTGTGGTCTCCTTCCTGTTACGGTATAGATCATGCCCGAAATCTGCCGGGAATCCGTCACCGTGAACCCGGCCTTTTCCATCATCCTGGCGATCCCTTTGCGGTCCGTGGTGTGACAGTCGCCGCTCGTCGCGAGCTTAAAGAAAATATGATTGTCGATCCACGCGCCGAGTCCGCCGATTCCCGTATCGGAAAGGATATACAGGCCGCCCTTTTTCAATACGCGGAACGCTTCGCTCATGGCCTTGTCAGGATACGGATAATGATGAAAGCTCTGTGAGCAGGTCACAATATCAAAGCTGTCATCCGGGAAAGGCAGCTTGTCCGCCGAGCCTTCCATAAAATCCGCGCCGGCGATGTTTTTCTGCTTCGCCATCTTGATCATTTCCGTGGAAAGATCCAGTCCCACATAATAGGCGGGTTTCTGTCCCGCGAGCATATCGATCAGAAATCCGGTCCCGCAGCCGACGTCCAGCAGCGAATCGTAGGATTTATCCTGTAGCAATACGGCAATATCGCGGCAGCTGATCTTGCCCTCTCTTGAACACAGGACGGTATCTTTGGCATCGTAATCCGCCGCCTGCGCGTCAAAATGCTTTTTGGACAATGCTTCATAATCTTTCATGGATGTTCACCTTATCATCTGTGTTATTGTTAGATATCTCTAACCATATACTATTATATTCAGATTTCCGCATAAATCAAGTACCGGGCAGAAAAAACCACTGACAAATCAGCGGAATCTCCTGCCCGGTCTGTCCCTTTCTGAATCAACGGATATGCCAAAGCTCCCCATTCGGCATAGTCTGAATATCTCCGTCCATTTCTTCTATCAGCGTGCCATCCAGACCGTGCACAACGGTCTCCTCCCAATAGCGGTATGACTCGCCATCACCCTCTTCAAACCACTTGTTGAAATAAAACCTGTCTCCGTCCCGCAGGAAAAAGCTCTCGTGCGGGTCCATCCGGAAGCTGCTCCGCTCCGGCCAGATGACTTCAAAAACGCCCTCATCCCCCTGCCTTGTCAGGGTCAGCGGCGCGGTATGCAGCCGCAGATTATATCAATTCTTTACTGTACTGAGCGGAATCTCGGCAACGAGTCCCGTATCGTGGCAACGGCAGTCGAACCGCAGGATCCGGATCGATCCCTTAGCAAAATCTATGCGGAGGAAGTAAACACTTTCATTCAGCAGAATCGGTGACTCCAGGCAGACATTAGTCTCCCTTGTCAGGGGCCTGTAGATCTCTCCATCCGGATAATGGATCAGACACATCTCATTTCCTTTGAGTGCACGGCCGCCGCGATAGATTTCTTCTGCTTCATACAGATCCCCGTATTCCCGGCTGATACCGTAATACCATTCATTGGAATCTCCGGGTACACGTGTGATATAGGAGATTCCTCCTGTAATTATCTCTTTCATTATGACCTCGTCTATTGCCTCGAATCGGCTGTTGTTCATTAAATTGCCTCGCTCTGCATTACGATTTTAGCGAACCATGTAAATTATTCGACATGCAGTCTGCATTTCCTTTTAAGAAGATTCGCAAAACGGAACTATTTATTCTACGATTCAGTTCAGATCAGAAGATTGCGGTTCTTTTCCCGCAATTTGGCTTAACTGCTTATAAGTCTGTATGATCAGAACAACCGCAATGACAAAAGTCAACAGATCGGACAGCGGCATCGAATACAGAACCACGTCCAGCCCGAAGAAAAGCGGCAGCAGCAACGCAAGGCCTACACCGAACAGAATCTCTCGGATCATCGAAAGGGCCGTAGATTCCACCGCTTTGCCCATCGCCTGCAGGAAGATGAAGCAGGCCTTATTGACGCAGGCGAAAACCATCATGCACAGATATGTCCGGAAAGCCTTAACCGCAAAGTCCGTATAATATACGCTTTCATTCGCGGCGCCGAAGATACCGATCAACTGTCTCGGCAGCAGCTCTACGACCAGAAGTGAGATAATACAGGGAATCGCGTATTTGCGCATCAGTCTGCCGATACGCTCCTCCCCCAGGAACTGATTTGCATTCTCCTCCATAAGAACTCTCCTTTTCACAAAAAAACGTGCAGCGCTCAACCGGATTTACGCAGTTGAAACGCTACACGTTGTATGCTTATTATACAGTATCACGCTGTTTTTTTCAAGCGGCTTTTTTGAGCTTTTTTATCAAAGCTTTTTATCGTCTGAGATATTCTGACGATACCGGGAATTCAAAATAAGTGTCCGGATATGGCTCGTCTTTCAGATAAAAATGCCACCATTCACTCTCGATGGTCTTAAAGCCATTGCGTACCATCGCTTCCTGGAGGAACATCCGGTTTGCGTACTGTTCATTCGTAATGCCGCGATAGTCCGGATGCGACACTTCGCTGAAGAGGTCAAACGGGCCTCCCATATCCACCTCTTTGCCGGTGCGCATATCCAGAAGCGTCAGATCGACCGCGCTCCCGCGGCTGTGACTGGATTTCTTGGCGATATACTCCTTGGCAAAAAGCTCCTGCTTCTCCAGATCCGGATAGAAATACGGCTTCATGCGAACGTCCTGATCCTCGATCCCCCAGAGAATAAAGTGTCGGACCGCGCTGACAGGCCGGTAAGCGTCAAACACCTTGAGCCTGTAACCCTTAACGTTCATCTCGCCGGCGACGTTTTTCAACGCCCGCGCGGCCTCCTTCGTCAGCAGCGCGCACGGCTCCTCATATCCGTCGATCCGGTCGCCGATAAAATTATACGTAGAATAATACCGGATCTCCTGTACGATCTGCGGCACATAATCCGCCAGAAGCACAAAGCCCGACGGATCCATTCTTTCATTTGTATAGTCAGCCCTCATGTTACTTGTCTTTTTTCTATACCGATTGGTTTATTTCTTCGTGACGCCCTCGCCATAGATCGTGGTCCAGTCGTTCTTCATGGAGACAGGAACCCAGTCAAATTCCTCGCAGAGGCTGAACATCTTTTCCGCCTTTTCGATGTTGCCGTTCTCCCTCTCCACATCATCACAGCACAGCATGAACGCCAGACTCGGATACGGATTGTTGCTGGTGACGTATTCGGCCATACTGGAATCTCCGGTACTGTTGCCAAAGGAAAGCACCGGCTGCACGCCAATTTCCTGTGCGATCACAGAAACCTTGTTCATCTTCAGGTTCTTGATCAGGAATTCGCCGCCCAGCACCAGTTTATCGTCATCATCGTAAACATAGACGAGTCCGTCCTCGTCGCCCTGATCCGGCGCGACCAGGTTCTCATCCGAGCCGATAATCTGACTCATGGGCAGATTGAGCGGAGAATTGTCGACGATTCCGCGCACGATAAAACGATCGGTTCCGCTGACGACAAATACGGTAAAGTCATTGGCCTGCAGATATTCGACAACCTGCAGCATCGGCTTGTACCATCCGCCGCCGCGCGTCATCCCGTCGTAGCTCGGCATGGGGAGCTTCTTGAACTCCTGGATATAGTCATTGAATTCGTTGAGCGTCATGCCGGCAAAAGACGAAGCAATGCATCTGCCATGATCGACTTCCAGGCCAGAGAAACCGGCTCCGGTCTCATTCTGCTCTACGATTTTAAGGGCCGTTTCTTTCTCATAATCGGACGCCTTATCGATATAATCGGGATCCTCCAGCACGCGGTGCACCAGAAGCGTATAGTCAAAATAGTTGGGATCGGTCTCGCAGAACAGCGTTCCGTCAAGATCAAACACCGCGACACGGTTTTCCAGCGGAATATACGCGTCTCCGCCCTCTTTGACCGCGCCTTCCACAAAAGCGATCAGCGCTTTCTTGGCCTCCGCGTCCGCTTCCCACAGGGAAAGCATCTCTTCGCCGGAGACGGCTTGCTTGGTATCGTTCTTCCCGGAGGTAAGTCCTGCCAGGATATACACGCCCATTGCCAGACACAGGCAAATCGAGATGAAAGATGTGATTCTCCACTTATCAATTTGACTCATTTCATAATCTCCTTATCACTATATTGACCTCCGGCAGACCACCGGAGGACTGTAAACACTCAGAACCTTTGAACGACTTTCCAGTACATCAGACTTTCTGTCGCGCTTGCCCAGGAATACGCGCTCATATACTCCCCACGAAACGCGTGCTGATTCTGACATATTTGCGGGAGTATTATGGATTATATCACAGATTCCCGCGCAGGGCAAATCGACTTTTCCTCATTAATTTGCCGATAAATTTGTATTTTATGAACAATGATTGTATACTGTCGATAGTCACAGAAAAAGAGCCGCGCAGAGTAAGAGAAGCGGTCTCCGTAAAGCAAAAGGAGCAGATCATGAAAAAAAGAAACGTAGACGAGGGGTTACTGTTCTATCTTTCCGGTGATACGCCGGAAGCGGATTACGCGTTGGGTGAAAAGAACCCGACACTGTTTATGGGCGCCAAGAGTACGCCCCACGGTGTAAAAGGCAGATTTCTGAAATGCAATAACGGCCATCGCCTCAGCTGGCGCGCGCCGGGCAATATCTACGCGGAACGGGGGACACTTTCCTTCTTCTGGCGTTCGGAGATTCCTCTGGGATTCGCACCGTTCCCGGTCTTCCGGGTCAGCTTCGCAGATCATTCCAGCTGGGATCAGGTTTTTCTCCGCATCGACTATAACGGTCAGCAGCAGGGTTTCGACGCGTTTGTGACGGATATCAACTCTACCCGCATCCGTCTCCGCACGACAATGCATCCGGCGCTGCAGCCTATGGAATGGGTCCACATCGGCTTCTCCTGGGATGAAAACGTCGGTGTCAAGCTGTATCTGAACGGACAGCTTGCGGAATACCGCTATGACAAAAGAGTGCTCTTCGTGGCGCTCGACTCGTTTGCTCCGCATCAGCGCATCTCCGCGAACTGGGGCATTCAGAGTGCTTTCCAGTTTATCCGCGGCGGCGATCTCGACGAGCTGCGGATCTATGACCGCATGCTCTCCGACGAAAACATGCGGCAGCTTGCAGACTGCCGGCCGCTGACGAACGTGCCGGCCGCGCCTGCTTCCTTCGCTGATCCGGGTGTCAGGCAAGAATGGTTCCAGCGCTACGGATGGGACTCGGCCGACGCGCAGCCGCAGTATTACGCTGGCAATGTATCTGCCCGCAAGGTCATGCCCAGGACCGCTTTTGAGCGGGGTCTGTGGTCCTATAAGACGATGGACGGCATCCGCGAGACCGCCTGGCCCAATATGTTCAACCGCTCCAGACTGCCCGGGCGCAACGATTATTTCCAGCTGCCCGACTGGAACTGCTATTATGATTCCGGCAAAGAGATCACCTATACGATGCCCTCGGAGAAGTATAACCACATTGAAATCGAGGGTTCGGCCTTCGGAACGCTTTCTGTTGTGGGCCGCGACGGTGAAACGCCGCTTGCCGTAAGGAAACGTTTCCAGCAGTATACTGTCACCGATCTGAACACGCCAATCCGCGGCAAAAAGCTGCATTTTAAGAACGATCTTATCGAGGAGCCGATCTCCGGCTTCTCTGCATACTATGTGAAAAACGGCAGCGCTCCGAAGGACCCGAAGCGTGTCGAGACCTTCCGTTTTGGCAGTGAAGTCTGCCCGGACTGTGGCTCCGCGGCGGATGTCGAGGCGTTGGTGCGTTTTATCGATCGACGCTATCTGCAGAGCCAGCGGAATATCCTGTACGGCATTCCGGTGGATGCCGTTGCTGGCCCGTCCTGCGCCGACGCTGCCGCAACATCTGCC
>CACZPA010000288.1 GCA_902782895.1 uncultured Eubacteriales bacterium | reverse complement strand
TGAATCTGACGGAGGACGGGATCATGAAAATAACGATTCAGGGTTACAGCGGTGCCGGCAAATCAACACTGGCAGACAGACTCGGTAAGATGTTCGGAGTTCCTGTTCTGCACCTGGACAGTCTGAATTTTACAAGTGGCTGGGTCGAAAGGAGCAGCGAGGATATACGGGAAGATCTTCGCCGTTTTATGGATGAGAATGCAGATAAGGGCTGGGTCATTGACGGCAATTACAAGAGCAAGCTGTTGGAACGCCGCCTGGAGGAGGCTGACAAGATTATTCTGTTGACGCCGAATCGTTTTGCTTGCTTCATGAGTATTGTCAAGAGGTATTTTCAATACCGTGGCTCGACCAGGCCCAGCATGGCAGAGGGCTGCCCGGAAAAGCTGGATTATGCCTTCGCAAAATGGGTTTTGATCGATTCCCGCAAGACTGCTCCGGCAAGATTCGCGATAATGGAGAAGCAGTATCCCGAAAAAACACTGCGCCTGCGTACCATACGGGCGATCCGAAGCCATGACTGGGAGAAAGAATTCGCAGGCAAGTCCTGAAATAAACAACAAGGGGAGAAGTAACAATAATGTTCCGCTTGAGGGATTTTAACATTTTTGACAGATCGAACGAGTACAATTATGTCCGGACACCTGACGGCAATCTGAGCTATATGAGGCTGACCTTTCCGCTGATTGTGCAGGAGATTCTGCGGAATCTGATGAACACGGTCAGCGTATACATCCTGGGACGCTTTTCGGATAATTCCGTCGCTTCCGTCGGAGTCGCGACACAGGTTGTGACCGCTGTTACCATGTTCTACTGGATTATCGGTTCCGGCGTGACGGTAGTCATCAATCAGAATCTCGGCGCGGGCAACAGGGATGTCGGCCGCAAAGCCGCTGCGATCGGAATCGTTCTTTCTTCCCTTCTGGCGATCGTTCTGGGCGGCACGGCGGCTGTTTTCGCGGTTCCGATACTGAAGCTGCTGCAGCTTGAGGACGCGTTGCTGCCGGAAGCCGTGACCTATCTGCGGATCGCCGCGGGATTGTCGATCTTTGAGGCGCTCATGACCACGATGATGGCTGTGTCGCGTGCATACGGCAATACCCTGTATCCTGTTATCGTTTCCCTCATGATGAATGTCCTGAACGCGATCGGAAGCTATCTCGTCATTATTCGGCCGTTCGAGACACCTTTGTACAGCGTATCCGGTGTTGCGGTTGTGCGCGTCGCGAGCGAAGCGGTTTCCTGCCTGGTTATGGTATTCCTGCTGTGCAGACTGCGGATCGGGATCCGTTTCCGCGGGAAAGGGATCTATTCTCTCAAGATTACAAAGGATATCCTTAGAATTGGCGTTCCGAGCGGAATACAGGCGTTTTCCTATACATTCTCGCAGCTTGTCTCCACGTCGATTCTCGCGGTACTCGGTGCGGCCGCGATCTCGGCCAAAATCTATGTCGAGAATATCGTGGTCTATTCCTATCTGCTCGGAATGGCGCTGGGGCAGGGCAACGGACTGCTGACGGCAAGGCTTGTCGGGCAGAAGAACACGGATCTTGCCAGCAGGATGACGTACCGCAATCTGATTATAACGATTTCGCTGAATATTCTTTTCGCCGGAAGCATCGCGCTTCTGAGATTCCCGCTCCTGCGGATGTTTACGCAGGATTCGGTGATTATCGGGCTTGCAGCCGTCGTCATGATTATCGACATTGTCGTGGAGATCGGACGCGGTATGAACCACGTGATGGAAAGCGCGCTGAGCGCAGCCGGGGACGCCCGGTTTACCATGTTTAACAGCATTATCTGCAGCTGGGGAATCGCGATCCCGTTTGCCTGGCTGTTCGGTATAAAACTGGGGATGGGCCTGACGGGCTGCTGGATCTCTTTCGCAATGGACGAGGCGATCCGCGGAATGATGAACGTTCTGCGCTGGCGCTCCGGTAAATGGAAAACGAAAGCACTTGTATGATGTCTTCACAATTGTCATTTCAAAGGGGCGTCCGGGACGGACTCCCGATCGGACTCGGATATCTTTCCGTGAGCATCGCGCTCGGTATCACGGCAGCCAGCAAAGGCATGCCGCTATGGGGAGCGGCGCTGTTTTCAATGATATCGATGACCGGGACCGGCAGCCTTGTCGGAATCAATCTGCTCGCGATCGGCGGCGGACTGATCGAAATGATTCTCGCCGTTGCCGTAATCAATGCCCGGTATATGCTGATGAGCCTGTCGCTGACGCAGAAGCTGCCGGAAGACATGCCGATGTGGAAACGTCTGCTGATCGCTTTCGGCAATACGGACGAAGTATTTGCCGTGGCTTCGACACAGACCAGGCCGCTGTCTTTTCCTTATATGATGGGACTGATCCTGCTGCCGGTCATCGGTTGGACGGGCGGGACGATTATCGGAGAGGCAGCCGGGAACTTCTTCACCGGGTCGTTGATCGCCGCGATGAATATCGCGATTTATGCCATGTATATCGCGATCATCGTGCCCGGCGCGCGTAAGAGCGCGGCCATACTTCTTGTCGTGCTTCTCGCGGCCGGCCTTTCGTGTTTGCTGACATTTCTGCCGATGGTACATCTGGGCAGCGGCTGGATCATTATTATCGCCGGAGTCGCGGCATCAGCCGTTGGAGCGCTTCTCTTTCCCAGAAAGGAGGACGCCTGATGGATACAGGGTATATGCTCGTCGGGATCCTCGTGATGAGCGCAGTGACGTATCTGATCCGAGCGCTTCCGATCGCGTTGGTCAGGCGCCGCCTGCAGAGCCGTTTCCTGCTGTCGCTTCTGTATTATCTGCCTTACGGCGTACTGTCGGCCATGATTTTTCCGGCAGTCTTTACCTGTACCGGAAATGTACTGGCAGCCGCGATCGGAACAGGTACGGCGATTCTACTTTCTTTCTTCTTTCCTAATCTGCTGCTGGTCGCGATTGTCGCGGTCCTCGCGGTATTGGTTGCGATGTGAGGCATCACTGCCCGAGGCGGATTTCGGTTCTGAGAAAGAATCTTGACAACGCGGTTTCCGCAGATTATAATAATGTTCAGAAAACAGCGTGTTGGGGAACAGCGTAGCTCTGGCGGTTCTCCCGGAAAGGACAAAAATGAAGCTTGGATTTATTACATCGATTCTGGACGGATGGAATTATGAAGAAGTGATCGATATCGCGCATGGTATTGGGTTCCGCTGCCTGGAGGTCGCCTGCTGGCCGCAGGGCAAGGCAGAGCGCCGCTACGCGGGCGTTTCTCATATCGACTGCGAGAGAGTGCTGGAAGACGATGCGTATGCAAAGCATATTCTGGATTACGCGGCGGAGAGAGACATTGAGATCAATTCGCTGGCCTATTATCCGAACCCGCTGGATCCGGACCCGGAGAAGAGCGCGGCAGTGCTGGCGCATCTGAAGGCCGTGATCCTCGCAAGCGAAAAGCTCGGCGTGGGGATGGTGACGACTTTTGTCGGACGCGATCAGACAAAGAGTGTTGAGGACAATCTGGAGCTTGTAAAGGCATATTGGCCGCCGGTACTGCAGTTTGCAGCGGAGCACGGAGTCAGGATCGGCATCGAGAACTGTCCCATGCTGTTCGGACCGGATCAGTGGCCGGGCGGACAGAATATCATGACGACGCCCGTGATCTGGCGCAAGATCTTCGAGATGATGCCGGACGCGAATTTCGGACTGAACTATGATCCGTCCCATTTTGTATGGCAGATGATGGATTATATGAAGCCTCTGACGGATTTTAAGGACAAGCTGTTCCAGGTGCATTTCAAGGACATCAAGCTGTATCCGGAAAAGCTCGCCGAGGTCGGCGTGATGGCGTATCCGCTGGACTTCATGGCGCCGAAGATCCCGGGACGCGGCGATATCGACTGGGGCAAATTCATCGCCGGGCTGAAGGAAACCGGCTATGAAGGCAATGTCTGCATCGAGGTCGAGGATCGGGATTATGAAGAGTCGCGCGAGCGCATTCTTGCCAGCCTGACAGACAGTAAAAAGTACGTCGAGCAGTTCCTGTAAGATCTGATTGTCAAACAAAAAGGTCCAGAGTGGGCACCGCCTTTATGGAGGGTGCTCCTGCCTGGACCTTGTTTTTTTGCGAATTCCCGCGACGGACTCTGCGTGCCCGGGCGCTGTGAACCCTGACTCTGCGCGAAATGGGTTATAGAAGGACCTTTTCGTGTGTTTCGGCGGATTCCCGGGCCTTCAGCGCCACATAAGTGGCATAGAGAGTATCTTCGGGAGTGATCAGACTGCCCGTCCTGCCCTGCAGGGCATGAACGAAATCCGGGAAGAGCGGCCGCGGAGGCGACAGAAGCGGAAGCGGCTTTTCACCGTCGTTTTCCGCGTTCAACAGATAGACCTGACTGCCGCGTACTTCCAGTATGCCGTCGGTGCCCGTGACACGCAGACGGTCGTCGCCGTGTATCTTCGAGCCGTCCGGCCGGTAATAGTCGGAATGGACACTGGCCGTGCAGCCGTTCTCCATCTCAAATACGCTGATCGCGGTCATCTCCAGATCACCGTGCCCGCGGTTATAGGCGGAGGACTGGACACTGTAGGCCGAAGTGTATTTCAGACCGGACACCCAGGCCATCCAGTCGATCGCATGGATGGATATCCACGGGATCGTGCCTCCGTATGTTTCGGCATGCCTGTAAAACTCATGCCGGTTGCCCAGCGTGTAGCTTTTCTGGCTGTTCAGCATGCGCACCGTTCCGACGGCGCCTTCCTCCACGAGCTTTTTGACTGTGTAAAAACAGTCCTGATAGCGGGAGGTGAGGAAACCCCAGTAGAGCGGGGCGCCGGGCTTGTGGACGCACCCGGCAAGCATCTGGTAATCCGCGAATGTGGTCGCGGCGGGTTTGTCGCTGATGACAGCGATGCCTCGCCTGAGCGCCTCGGCCGCGATCGGGGCATGCGTGTTGAAAAAACCGTCGGATACGAGGATGTCGGGCTTTTCCGCGACCATCATTTCGATCGCGTCCGCGTACTCCTTGATTCCGGGGATACTGGTGCTCACCTTTGGGTTTTCCAGACGGCCCGTACGGCAGAAGGCAGTGGCTTCCGCACCCGGGATGGTTTTGTAGGTACTGATGACACGGTCGGAATGACCGCTGCCGCCGGCGAATACGATTTTCATCGGAATTTCTCCTCTAAAGCCAGTTTATAGTCGTGTGGAGTCAATAGAGTATATGCAGTGTCGGGTACAGCCCAGGGAAGGCCCTTTTCATAAGGCGATGAGCCGTCGAGATAACAGGCTCGGAAGTCCTCGTACAGGTTTCTGATAAACAGACCGTCGCGAGGGCTTTCTTTCTGCTCATAAAGGTATTCCGCAGGCACCGGGTGTACCGGGACACAGGCAAACAGCGAATTGCAGATGGTCGCGAATGGAAGCGTGGTGGCGGCCTGGCAGGTTACCGTCACTTCGGGATTGCGGAGGGCGGCGAGCACCTGGCGGAACTTGTTCTCGGTCACGTTGCCGTCCGAACCGCAAAGCTCGTCGTAGTCAATCACGGTCCCGTCATTCATGCATACCTGAAGATGCTGACCATCGTCGACAGCACTGCTGAAGAGGGTGGCTACGGCATTCTCAAAGCGGATCTCGATCTGCAGCATGTGCTCGGTATTGCCCGCGATGGAAAGGTAAGCCTTGTGATGCAGGCCGCCTCCCAGATCACAGTCGATGTAACAGGTGTCGAAATACGGCTCCGGCTT
>CACZPA010000287.1 GCA_902782895.1 uncultured Eubacteriales bacterium | reverse complement strand
TTCCGGGCTTTTTCGATGATCTCTTGTCCTCGATTATCTCTTGGAGAACTGAGGAGCACGACGTGCAGCCTTGAGGCCGTACTTCTTACGCTCTTTCATACGAGGATCACGGGTAAGCAGTCCCGCTCTCTTCAGAGGAGCACGCATGGTCTCATCAACTTCCAGAAGGGCTCTGGAGATGCCGTGACGGATCGCTCCGGCCTGGCCGGTATAGCCGCCGCCGACAACGTCAACGCGTACATCGTACTTGCCTTCGGTCTCAGTAACAGCGAAAGGCTGACGAACGATATTCTTCAGGATCTCTGTACCGAAGTACTCGTCCAGAGACTTCTTATTGACCGTGATCTCGCCGGTGCCGGGTGTCAGATATACACGGGCAACGCTGGTCTTTCTTCTACCGGTTCCGTAATACTGAACTGTCATCTTCATGCTCTCCTTTCTTATGCCTTGATCTCAAGCTTCTCAGGTTTCTGAGCTGCCTGCTCATGCTCCGGTCCTTCATAGACCCAGAGCTTGGAGTACATCTGCTTGCCGATGGCGTTCTTGGGAAGCATTCCCTTGACAGCGAGTCTGAAAGCTCTCTCCGGATTCTTGTCCATCATCTGTCTGGCGGTCGTCTCTCTGTTGCCGCCGGGCTGTCCGGTATGTGTTACATAGACCTTCTGATCCAGCTTCTTGCCGGTGAAGACGATCTTGCTTACGTTAACAACGATTACATTGTCTCCCATATCGATGAAGGGAGTAAATTCAGGCTTATTCTTACCGCGCAGGATGGAAGCTACCTGAGAGGCCACACGGCCCATCGGAAGTCCGGCTGCGTCGATGACATACCATTTTCTCTCGATATTCTTCGCACTCGGAATAAATGTCTTCATTAGAACAATGTCCACTCCTTTAATATTTGCAGACTCTGGCGGAACCGACCGGGGCTGTGGTTCAGATTCCTCTAAAGTCACGCTCAAATAGTATAGAACAAAAAAGATGGGCTGTCAAGCGTTTTTTCGGCTGTTTTAAACAAATTTCCCGATTTTTCTCAAAACAGCGACACGTTTTCCTCGTCTCATCCAATGCGGCACCGCATTTACAACTTGCATTTGCACTGGGGGTATGATAGGATATACTTAATACTACAGGAGGATGCATATATGGATAAATTGGCGATACAGGAAGCCATGGAACGCGCGAAGTTCTACGTAGACGATCTGACAGTCGATTCGCCGGTGAATGATCCCGTAAAGGTCGTCACCAACGAGAATCTGTTCTTCAGCTGGGATAACGAACACCGCAGCCCCGATACCAAGCCGTATCTTTTCAACTGGAGCTACTACAACGGCGTTATCATGGAAGGTTTGTACTATATCTATCAGAAGACCGGCAACAAGCGTTATCTGGATTATGCCACGTCCTATATCAAGTCCATGCTGGTGACGGACGCTGACGGGCATGTGTCCCTGAATCCCCGTACCGCCGGTTACGTGGATCATCATGGTCTGGACTGCTATAAGACGGCTTCTCTGGTCACACTTCTTGCGGAGAGCGACCCGCAGTGTGCTCAGCTCGCGGCCGATCTGTACCGCGATCTGACCGACGTCCATCATATCAATTCAAAGGGCAACTGCGTTGCCACCGACTTCGCCGAAGAAGCCCTTGGCGGCAACTACTGGCACTCCTGGGCATCCGGCAATCCTCCCAAGTACAAAGTCTGGCTGGACGGCCTGTATATGGCCCAGCCCTTCCTTGCCCGTTACGCGGCCCGTATCGGTGACCGTGCACAGCAGGAAAAGATCACACGCAGGCTGCTCTGGGTCGCGAAAAACATGCTCTCGCCCGAAGGCCTCCTCTATCACGGTGCCAATTCCGCCGAGGACTTCTGCCCCTATCACTGGCTCCGCTCGATCGGCTGGTACGCCATGGCGATCGTAGACGTGCTGGAGTATCTGCCGAAAGATCTCGCGGATCAGCTTGCGCCTGTCGTCAGAACCGTCGCCGACGGCATGCTCAAGTTCCAGGACGCGGAGAGCGGCATGTGGGCCAATCTTGTCAACAAGCCTGTTACCGAAACCAACCGACTGGAGACCAGCGGCACCGTCATGATCATCTATATGCTCCTGAAAGGTGTCCGGCTGGGCGTCCTCCCGGAAAGCTATAAAATAGCCGCCGAGAAGGCTTTCACCGGCACGGTGGAACGCGAGCTCGACGGTACGCATCTGCACGATATTTATCTGATGGCCTCCGCCAATAATACAAACAACTATGAAATTCCGGATTATTACAAAACCGATGAAGGCAAGGGAGCCGGCCCCTTCATCATGGCCTATTCCGAAATGATCCGTCGGCAATAGCTTACTTCTTATCGTATTCCACCCGCATCAGGCACAGGCCCTGCGGAGGCGCCGTAACACCGGCAATCGTGCGGTCTTTCGTCTCGATCGCTCTCCGGATGATGTCTTCCGGAAGCCTCCCCCGGCCGACATCGACGAGGGTCCCTGCGATGATACGGACCATATTGTAAAGAAAACCGTTTCCTGTTACTTCGATCCGAACGATCTGCGGATCCGAGGCGTCCCTGTAGACGTCCGCGCCGTAGATTGTCCGGATCGTTGTTTTTGATTGTCTTTGCGCCGAGCTCAGCGCGGTAAAATCATGCTCTCCGACCAGATCCTGCGCGGCGCGCCGCATGGCGTCAAGGTCAAGCGGTTCATGGACATAGGTCATATACAGTCTGTACTGCGGCAGCAAAAAAGTACCGTTATAATAAGAATAGCGGTACGTTTTGCGTTTGGCGTCAAACTGCGGGTTGAAATCCGGATCCGTCTCGGCGGCATCAAGCACCCGAATATCCTCCGGCAGCGCACTGTTCAGCGCGAGAGACAGTTTTGCCACCGGGATCGGATAGCTAAGCGTTACCGCCGCGACCTGTCCCCGGGCGTGCACTCCGGCATCGGTCCGACCGGAGGCATCTACACGCACTTCTTCGTGAAAAAGCGCATAAAAAGCCTCCTCCAGCTTCTGCTGTACGCTCATCCCGTTGCTCTGGCGCTGCCACCCCGCGTAAGCCGTACCGTCGTAGGCCACCGTCATACGGATCCGACGACTCATATCGTGCCCCCGGTATTGGTCAGGAAGGATGCGA
>CACZPA010000286.1 GCA_902782895.1 uncultured Eubacteriales bacterium | reverse complement strand
TGCTCCGCGTCCTCCTGTCCGCCAAAATACTTATTGGAGATCAGCGCCAGCGCGTGCGCGATCATCGCGGTCTGCAGGCTGTGCTCCTGTATATTTTCCTCTTTGCTGCTGTTCATCAGTCCCCAGCGCTTGATGTATTTCATCCGGGCCATATAAGCGAAAAAATGGTATTTCATTCGGTAATGACGCCTCCTTCCACATGGAAAAGCTTTGCTTTCTGCATCTTGCGGATACTGTCCTCGACGCCCGTGCAGGTAATCAATGTCTGATGATTCTCGATACAGCGCACCAGGAAAGTCTGCCGGCTCTCATCGAGCTCGCTCATCACATCGTCCAGCAGGAGGATCGGACTGTCCCCCGTTTCCTGTTCCATCATCCGGACCTCCGCGAGCTTCATCGACAGCGCCGCGGTCCTTTTCTGTCCCTGTGAACCGTAAGTCCGCACATCCGTCCCGTTGATCCGGATTCCGATATCGTCATGATGCGGTCCCGCGGACGTATTGCCGTTCCGGACATCCTTTTCAAAAGCCATCCCGAGCTCTTCCCGGATATCATCGGGATCAGCCGTCACGTTCATCTCATACATGAACTGAATCTCTTCGGAGCCTCCCGTGATCCGCGAATGCAGCGGAGGAGCGGTCTTTTCCAGCAGATCCACGAACCTCCTGCGTCTCTCGATGACAGGAATCGCGTTCGCAATCAGCTGATCGTCATAGATCTGCACCATCGCCTGCATTTCTCTGGAAATCTCCCCGTTACCCGCGCGCCGCGAGATGTCCTTCAGCAGCTGATTACGCTGCCGCAATACGACGTTGTACTGCATCAGATAATGCATGTAGACCTTGTCAACCTGACAGATTTCCATATCCATAAAACGCCGTCTGGCCGCGGGTCCTTCCTTGATCAGAGACAGATCCTCCGGCGAAAAAAGCACGGTCCGCACGAGTCCGTACAGATCGCTGATCTTCTGGCAGGGTACACGGTTGATCAGTCCCGCCTTGGATCCCGTCCGGTGCAGCTGCAGCTCGACAAGATCAACAGGAGGCTCCGCTCCCGGCCTCGTGATATTCTTTTCATTCCGGTAATAAAGCCGGATATAGGCGTCCGTCTCCCCGATCCGGATACATTCTCTGTCCCTGGGCGTCCGGTGCGATCGTCCGGTAGAGCAGTACGCGACCGCTTCCAGCAGATTCGTCTTGCCCTGCGCGTTTTTTCCCATAAAAACATTGACTCCGGGCGCCAGTTCAAGATCCAGTTTACTGTAATTGCGGAAATCCCGGAGTTCAACTTTCAAAATCATTATTCTTTCACCAAAATGCGATAGGTTCCGGATCCTTCGACCGTCACCTCATCGCCGTCATGCAGTTTTTTACGGATCTCTGTCACTTTCTGTCCATTGAGCGTAACAAGACCCTGTTCTACCATTGTCCCGGCCTCTCCGCCGGTATAAGCAAGGCCCTCTTTCTTAAGCCACTGATTCAGCTTGATGAAAGGACCTTTTACGATACTTTCCTTCATGCAATCACCTGTATCTGTCCCCAAACGGTCCGCTTTAGTTCAGACGGATCGGCAGGATGAAGTAACGGAACGTATCTTCCTTCTCGCCGTGAATAATGCAGGGAGAAAGAGAAGAAGTGAACTGTACCACAACGTTCTCGTCATCGACAGCGCGCAGCGCTTCCATGAAATACCGTGGATTGAACGCCGTCACAAGACCCTCGCCGTCCAGCTGCAGCGGAACCTCTTCATAAGCGCTTCCGGCTTCATTATTGGACGTAATGATCATCTTGTCCTGACGGATGTCAAAACGGACCGGGCTCTTCTTGTTCTCTTTGGAAATCAGAGCCGCGCGGTCAATGCTGTCCAGCAGATCTCTGGTCCTGACCAGAATTCTCGCCGTTGCGTCCATATACAGCTTGGACTCGTAATTGAGGAAATCTCCCTCCAGAAGGCGGCTTACGAATACGGTATCGCCCAGATCAAACAGGATATGATGTCCTGTGAACTTTACATTCATGCTGTCCGCGTCGTCCTGAGAAAGGATCTTGGTCAGCTCGTTCAGAGACTTGCCGGGAACCGTCATCTTAAAGCTCCGGTTGCCGGAGATCTCGGTCTTCTGCATG
>CACZPA010000285.1 GCA_902782895.1 uncultured Eubacteriales bacterium | reverse complement strand
TGTATAGTAAAAGAACGAAAGGGGATACGTTTTGAACGACGGAATTCTTGAATTTGTCAATGTGGGAAAGGAGTATTCCGGCCATGCGGTCCTGAAGGGGATCAATATGGATGTGCGTCCGGGCGAGATCCACGCGCTGATCGGAGAAAACGGCGCCGGAAAATCCACGCTGATGAATATCCTGTTCGGAATGCCTGTCATTCATTCCACCGGCGGATTTACGGGAGAAGTCCGTATCGGCGGACAGGATGCGAAAATCATGAATCCCCATGATGCAATGCTCGCGGGGATCGGAATGGTGCATCAGGAGTTTATGCTGATTCCCGGATTCACCATTACCGAGAATATCAAAATAAATCGTGAAATCACCAAGCCTACCATGATGTCCCGGATCTTCGGAAAGCGTATGGAGCCTCTGCAGCACGCGGAGATGGCCAGGGACGCGAGAAAAGCACTGGATACCATGGGAATGGACATTGAAGAATATACAAAGGTACATGGCCTGCCTGTCGGTCACATGCAGTTCGTGGAGATCGCGCGCGAGATCGATAAGACCGGAATCCGTTTCCTGGTGTTTGACGAACCGACCGCTGTTCTTACGGAGAGCGAGACCGAGCATCTGCTGGATGCGATCCGCAGACTCGCAAAACAGGGCATCGGCATCGTATTCATCAGCCACAGACTGGATGAGATCATCCGTCTTTCCGACCGCGTCACGATCCTTCGCGACGGCGAATGGGTGGCTACGGAGGAGACGAAGAACATCACAGCTGCGGAGATCGCCCGTCTGATGGTCGGCCGCGCGCTGACGCTTGACCGGGAAGAGGGTACCCGTCAGATCAGTGATGAGAAGATCCTCACCGTGAAGGATCTCCGCGTCAATATGCCAGGCGAAGAAGTCAAGGGCGTGACCTTTGACGTTCGCAAAGGCGAGATCCTCGGTATCGGCGGCCTCGCCGGCCAGGGAAAACTCGGCATCGCCAACGGCCTGATGGGCATGTATCCCGTGATCGGCGACGTGACATTCAAGGGTGAGAAGCTGGATGTCATGAAGACGAACGAGACACTGAAGAAGGGCATCGCCTTCCTGTCGGAAGACCGCAAAGGCGTCGGCCTTCTTCTGCAGAGCTCCATTGAACAGAATATCGCATTCACCGCCATGGAAGTCCATGGCAAATTCCTCAGGAAAGTCGGACCGTTTACACTGACGGATGATAAGGCTATCCGGGAGAATGCGGAAAAGATGGTGAAGGATCTGGATATCCGGTGTACATCCGTTACCCAGAACACAGGTGCTCTTTCCGGCGGCAACCAGCAGAAGGTCTGCGTCGGCAAAGCGCTGGCGCTGGATCCCGACCTGCTTCTCGTATCGGAGCCTACAAGAGGCATCGATATCGGAGCCAAGAAGCTGATCCTGGATCTTCTGAAGGATCTGGCGGAAAAGCAGGGCATGACGATCGTCATGACCAGTTCGGAGCTGGCGGAGCTTCGGAGCATCTGCGACCGCGTCCTGATCATCTGTGAAGGAAAAGTGGCCGGCGAACTCTCGCCGTTCGATTCCGATGAAGTATACGGACTGATGATGTCCGGCATTTCCAAAGAAGAAGCCATGAAGGCTGCGGCGGCGCATCACGCGGCCAGTGCGGGAGGTGAAGCGAATGGTTAAGAAAATAGGAAATTTCATCAACCGCATCGGTATTCCCACCTTCGCGGTAGGCGCGCTTCTGCTTGTCCTGCTGATTGCAGCCGGCGTGATGGGACAGTCGATCCCGACGCTGATCTCCGATATCCTGAAGCGTGTCGGTATGAACGGTCTGCTTGTTCTGGCCATGCTGCCTGCGATCAAGTCCGGTACCGGACCGAACTTCGCGCTTCCTGTCGGAATCGAAGGCGGACTGATGGCACTGGTCGTCTGCATGCAGTTCGACTTTTCCGGCTGGGCGCTGATGGGCGCATCCGCCGTTCTGTGCATCGTTTTCTGCACGATTCTCGGCTGGCTGTACGGCAAGCTGATGAATGCCGTCAAAGGCGCGGAGATGACGATCGCTACATATTCCGGTTTCTCGATCGTTGCCTTCTTCAATATTCTGTGGCTCGCGATTCCTTTCTCGAACCGCAAGATGGGCTGGATGCTCGGAAACGGACTTCGTGAGACGATCCAGATGGACAGCTTTGAAGCGGATAAGGTCATTTCGAATTTCCTTTCCTTCCAGATCGGAGATATCGTATTTCCTACCGGTATGATCCTGGCGCTTGCCATTTTCTGCCTGATCAGCTGGCTGTTCTTCCGCAGCAAGACCGGTATGGCGATCTTCGCCGGCGGACAGAATCCCAGATTTGCCGAGGCTTCCGGTCTCGCGATCGACAGGAACAGGATCATCGCGAATATTCTCTCCACGATCCTTGCCGGACTCGGCATCATCATGTACTCCCAGGGATACGGCTATGCACAGCTCTACAACGGCCCGCTGAATATGGCTTTCCCGGCTGTTGCCGCAGTACTTGTCGGCGGCGCGACCGCCAGCAAGGCCAGCATCCCGAACGTCCTGATCGGCGTCTGTCTGTTCCAGGGCCTGATGACCACGGCCATGCCGGTCATGAACCAGATCTTCACCGGTACGGATCTGTCGGATATCATGCGTATTATCATTCAGAACGGCGTTATCCTGTATGCGCTGACCAAGGTAAAGAGCGGAGGTGACAGATAATGAATGAATGGTTGAAAAAAATCACGAAGGATCCCTCTTTTGATCTTGGCAACTGGGTGCTCGACAACATCGTTACCATCATCTTCTGGATCTTTATCATTCTGGGAATGCTGACGGCAAAGAACCTCAGCCTGACAGGCTTCTTCACGGAGCTCTGCAACCGTTTCTACCGCAACGCTTTCCTGATCCTGTCCCTGATCATCCCGGTCATCGCCGGACTCGGACTGAACTTCGGTATCGTTGTCGGCGCGATCGCCGGACAGCTGGCGATCATTGCCGTACGTTACTGGGGAATCAACAGTGAACTCGTTGGCGGCACAGCGTTCGGCGGGCTTCCCGGCCTGCTTCTGATGTTCCTGATCGCGCTTCCGATTGCTGCCGTGATCGGCTGGATGACCGGTACGCTTTACAACAAGACAAAAGGACAGGAAATGATCGCCTCCCTGATCGTCGGCTATTTCGGAAACGGTGTCTATCAGTTCATCGTTCTTTTCCTGATCGGCGCGGTCATTCCCGTGGCTGCAGCACATCCCATGATCCTGTACGACGGCATCGGTATC
>CACZPA010000284.1 GCA_902782895.1 uncultured Eubacteriales bacterium | reverse complement strand
GTCGGCCCGAACGTGTACACGTTGCGGAAAGCCGCGCAATAGGTCTCAACGTTGAGCTGGCCCGAGACCGTCAGGTTGGCGGGTTTGCCGAAGAAATCCTGCGTGGTGTCAGGCTTGCCGTCCTCGGTCATCGGATATTCGCCAAGGGGAAGTGTCGTGACCTTGAACATCTCGCCCGCGCCCTCCGCGTCGCTGGAGGTGATGATCGGGGTGTGGACGTATACAAAGCCGCGCTCCTGGAAGAAACGGTGGATCGCGTAGGCGCTTAGAGAGCGTACGCGAAAGACCGCCTGGAAGGTATTGGTGCGCGGACGCAGATGCGCGATCGTACGCAGGTACTCCATGGTGTGGCGCTTCTTCTGCAGCGGGTAATCCCCGGCAGAGGCGCCGACAAGCGTAACCTCGCAGGCGTGCAGCTCAAAGGGCTGCTTGGCCTCGGGCGTCAGGATAAGAGTTCCCTTGACGGCGATGGCGGCTCCGACCGTCAAATGGCTGATCTCGCGGAACGCGTCCGCGCCTGAGAGATCTGTCCCTTCCGTATCTTTATAAGCCAGTCCGTCCTCTATCTCATATACGATCTGCAGCGTGGAGAAGCACGTGCCGTCGTGCAGCACGATAAAACCAAGTGATTTGGAGTCGCGGACGGAACGGATCCAGCCGCTCACCGTAATCACGCTCCCCGCGAGCGCGGCCGCCTTTTCCTGCTTGCCGGCATACAGATCCTTCAGATATACAGATTCCATAAGAGAGCTCCTTTCTGAAAAAAGCTGAATTTCATTATACTATGAAGGCCGTTTTGAAACAAGAGTTTTTTATTAAATTTCATGTTGCATTTTTCGGGAAAGATGTTATACTTATGGCTGCGACGCAAAATGCATTCTTTTGTTGTCTTTATGCGGATGCGCGCGACTCTTGTCTGCAAGAGAATCTTAACGTCTGGGGAGGAATGTACTATGGCTTTAAAAGCGGCTGTTATTATGGGTTCTGACAGCGACTGGCCGGTCGTGAAGAAGACCGTGGCCCAGTTAAAAGCATTTGGAATTATAACGGAAACACATGTGATGAGCGCACATCGAACACCGCAGGAAGCCTGTACATTCTCGGAGAACGCAGAGAAGAACGGCTTCGGAGTTATCATCGCCGCGGCCGGGATGGCTGCGCATCTGGCAGGGGTACTGGCCGCGCATACGACGCTTCCTGTCATCGGACTTCCGCTGAAGTCCACCCAGCTTGATGGTATGGACGCGCTGCTTTCGACCGTCATGATGCCGCCCGGAGTACCGGTCGCTACAGTAGGGATCGACGCTGCCGCCAACGCGGGAGTACTGGCCGCGCAGATTCTGGCTTTAACGGATCCTGAGGTTAAGGCTGCGCTTGCAAGGCGCAAACAGGAGATGGCTGCCGCTGTCCGCGAGAAGGACGCGAAGATCAGCCTCGAAGCATCGGAAATATAATAAAGACAACGGAGTATTATGCGCAATGATGAAGAAGGTCGTTAAATTCGGCGGCAGCTCTCTGGCCGATGCCGGCCAGTTCCGCAAGGTCGCCGCTATCATACTGTCTGATCCGTCCCGTGTATATGTTGTACCGTCCGCTCCCGGCAAGCGTTTCAAAGGAGATACCAAGATCACGGATCTTCTGTTGCGCTGCCATGAGACCGCACAGAAGGGCGGAGATTGGGAGAGCGTGCTGTCAGAGGTCAAGGACCGTTACTTTGCGATCCGCAGCGAACTCGGCCTGCGCAGCCCTCTGGAAGAGGAGTTCGCGCTGATCGAGGAGCATCTGCGCCTCGGCACGACAATCGATTATGTCGCAAGCCGCGGAGAGTACCTGAACGGTATTCTGCTGGCGGAGTTCCTGGAATATGAATTCATCGACGCGGCGAAGCTGATCTGGTTCGACGAGAACGGCAAATACGACGTCGCGAGAACCCGTCAGGAGTTTGAACGGGTGATGAACGGCCGTGAGCATGTCGTGATCCCGGGCTTCTACGGAGCGCGTCCCGACGGGAGCGTCAAGACTTTCTCCCGCGGCGGATCCGATATTACCGGCGCGATCGTGTCACAGGTCGTTAACGCGGATATGTACGAGAACTGGACGGATGTGTCGGGTTTCCTGACCACCGATCCGGGAATTGTCCCCAATCCGCATCCGATCCATACGATCACATACCGTGAACTGCGCGAACTGTCCTACATGGGCGCGACCGTACTGCACGCGGAGTCGATTTTCCCGGTAAAAGAGGCCGGAATCCCGATCAATATCCGCAATACGAATGATCCGGACGCGCCGGGCACGATGATCGTCGCGCACGCCGGACAGGATCCGGACGGGGACGTGATTACGGGCATCGCGGGCCGCAAGGGATACGTCGTCATCCGTATCGAGAAGGACATGATGAACGAAGAAGTCGGATTCGCCTGCCGGGTACTGGACGTCCTGCGCAGCTTCGACATCAGCTTTGAGCATCTGCCGTCCGGCATCGATACCATGTGCGTTGTCATCGCGGCGAAAGAGGTCGAGGGACGCGAGAGCGACATCCTCAACGCGATCTCCCGCGCGGTCAACCCGGATTTCATCTGCATGGATCGCGGGCTTGCGCTGATCGCAGTCGTCGGACGCGGCATGCGCAACATGACCGGTACGGCTTCGAGAGTTTTCTCCGCGGTAGCCGACGCCGGCGTCAATATCAGCATGATCGACCAGGGCTCCAGTGAGATGAATATCATCATGGGAATCCGGGAAGAGGATTTTGACAAAACCATTCAGAATATTTATAACGCGTTCTATTAAAAACATAACGCCAGAACAGCCGTTCAGGAGCAAACCGCTTTTGAACGGCTTTTTTGTGTCCGCAGAAAGCCGCGAATGTGTTTGCATCTTATTATTATGTAAACTGCTATAATATTAATAAAAACAGCCGTAAACCTTGCTTTTGACGGTGCTCTGTGATATAATACAGTGTATTATGGCGTAAGTGTCGCAACAAAGGGAGGAGGCTTGCCGAAAGGCGTGTTAAAATGTCATATTATACTGCGCCTTTATGGAAAAGCGTTAGTTTACATAGCGCTTTCAAGTCGATACATAGAAAATGCCTTCTTATCCTGTTAACAGCGGTTCTGGCGCTTGCCGGATGTGATTCCAGGAGCCCTAAGGATCCCGGAGCACTGACCGTCAAGGACGGCAGACTGACGGATTCGTCCGGTAATCCTGTCCAGCTGCGTGGCATGAGTACACATGGGATCGCGTGGTTTCCGCAATATGTGAGCACAGAGGCCTTTGCCTTTGTGCAGAACTGCGGCGGCAATGTAGTGCGTATCGCGATGTATACCGACACGGAGAACGGGTATCTCGCGGATCCGGAGTACAATGAGCAGCTCGTGCGTCAGGCGGTGACGGACGCGCTGGCCTTGGGAATGTATGTGATCGTGGACTGGCACATCCTGTCGGATGGGAATCCGATGGATCATGTGTCCGAGGCCGCGGATTTCTTCCGGAAGATCGCGCACGAGTACCGCAACGAGCCGCATGTGCTGTATGAAATCGCGAACGAGCCTAACAGAGCCGGCTGGGACGATATTACAGAATACGCGGACACGATCATTCCGATTATCCGCAAAGAAAACCCGTCGGCCGTCGTGATCGTGGGCACACCGGAGTATTCCTCTTCACTGGATGCGGCGATGCAGAACCCGCTGTCCTACGACAATATCCTGTACGCGTATCATTTCTACGCCGGAGAGAAGATTTCCTACCGCGAACTGAATAAAGCGGTGGAGGCGCGTTTTCCCGTCATGGTCTCGGAATGGGGGATCGGGCTGGACGGGGACGGAACTCCTGCGATCGAGGCGGGACGGCAATTTGTGTCCTACCTGAATGAACAGGGGCTCAGCTGGTGCGCCTGGTCATTCTGCAACAAAGATGAATCCTATTCGCTGCTGCGTCCGGACTGTGATAAGCTCGAGAGCTTTACGATGCAGGATCTGTCGAATGTCGGCAAGGTCTACGCAGGGGCGATGAAGGGAGAGTCATGAACAACACTATAAAGAAGATTTACGCCGTTGTGCTGACATTTTCCACGCTGGTCTATCTGGGGTGGAGGGTGATCTACACTGCCCCCTACGATCATGGCGCGCTGTCCATTGTCTTCGCCTGGATCCTGCTGGTTGCCGAGATATTCGGCGCGGTAGAGCTTGTCTGTTTCTTCTGGTTCTATCTGGCGAAGGATAAGAATATCGCACCGCGATCTGCACGGGCAGCTTCGCAAGAGCCGCTTCCGGCGGTTGATGTCATGGTGCCGACTTACGGTGAACCGGTCCCGCTGCTGGAGAAAACGCTTCGCGCCTGTCTTGCCATGCGTTACGCAGGGCAGGTCTGTGTCTGGCTTCTGGACGATGCATCGCGGCCGGAGATGAAAGAACTTGCCGATCGACTGCAGGTCGGGTATCTGTTCCGGCATAAACATGTAAACGCCAAAGCCGGCAATCTGAATTCCGCGCTCGGCAAGACGAAAGCTCCGCTCATCGCCGTATTCGACGCGGATATGGCTCCCCGGCCGGAGTTTCTGGAGAGGACCGTGCCGCTCATGACAAAAGGCGTGGCGTATGTGCAGACCCCGCAGAGCTTCCGGAACAGGGATCTGTTTCAGAAGGCCTATGGCGGTGCGGGAATACCCAATGAGCAGGACTTTTTCTACCGGAGCATCGAACCGGCACGGAACGCCATAAACGCGGTGGTACTGGCCGGTTCTAACATGCTGCTGTCACGAGAGGCGCTTGAAGCGGTCGGAGGATTCGTGACCGAAACGCTTACCGAGGATTTTGCGACCGGTATCGCACTGCAGAAAAAAGGCTACAGAGGCGTTGCGGTGACGGAGACGCTCGCTGAGGGTGAGACGCCCGAGAGTCTGGGCGCACTGATCCGTCAGCGTGTCCGCTGGGCATCCGGATGCATTCAGTCCGGACGTAAAGAACGGATTCTGTTCGGCAGAGGGCTGACGCTGCGGCAGCGCATGTCATATCTGATGGCTGTCAGCTATTGGTATTTTCCCGTCAAACGGCTGGTCTATCTGCTCGCGCCGCTGCTGTATTCCTTCTTCGGGGTCGCGGTCATGCGCTGCGATCTGCGGTCGGCCGCGCTTTTCTGGCTTCCCATGTATCTGCTGACGACGTTCGGGATCCCGCTTTTTTCCGGGCAGACCCGTACCGTCGGCTGGAGCATGTTTTATGAGAGCTGTCTTACGCCTTTCCTGCTGATCCCGGTCATTCGGGAATCCTTAGGAATCCGGCAGAGGGAGTTCAAGGTGACCGATAAGTCCGGCAGCCGGGACTGGCGCTGGTGGATGGTGATTCCGCACGCGTTCGTCTGTCTGATCCTGGCGGCAGCGGTTGTCTGTTCCGTACGGCTGAGCCTGGAGGCGCAATCTTTCCAGTACGTCATGCTCGTGCTGTGGAATGTGTATCATCTGTATCTGGCGTTTGCCGGAGTATTGTTTGTTCTAAACTGCAAAAAAAGCAAATCAGAATCGCTGAAAGAGGAATTGCCGCACAGGCTCTCCGGAAGAGAACTCGCGGCGCTGAAGCTTCCACGGCTTCTGGCTTCGCTTTTAAAATAATAATGTAAGGAGATGTAGACTATGAAACGGAATCTGAGAAAGTTTTCCAGTCTTGTTCTCGTCCTGATCATGCTGCTTGGCACGATCAAACCCGTTTACGCGACAGAGCCTGCGAATGAGCAGAGCGACCTGCCTGCGGAGACGAGCCAGACGATGGCGGAGGAAAATGACGAAGAGGCAGTCTTGAACGAGTCGGTTGAGGAGGTTCCTGCAGAAACCCCTGTGGAGACTCCCGCAGAGACCCCTGCAGAAACCCCTGCAGAAACCCCTGCAGAAACCCCTGCAGAGGAGACTCTGGCCGAAGAAACTGAAGAGACTCCCGCAGAGAAAACTCCGGCAGAGGAGCCCGAGACTCCTGCTGAGGAACCGAAAGAGGTTCCGGGCGATACGCCTGAGGAGACACCGGTCGAGGAGCCTGAGGAAACTCCGGCAGAGGAGCCCGAGGTAACTCTTGAAGAGACTCCGGCCGAGACACATGAGGCAACTCCAGAAGAGACGACCGAAGAGACTCCGGCCGAGACACCTGAGGCAACTCCGGAAGAGACGACCGAAGAGACTCCGGCAGAGACACCTGAGGCAACTCCAGAAGAGACGACTGAAGAGACTCCGGCCGAGACACCTGAGGAAACTCCGGAAGAGACGGCCGAAGAGACTCCGGCAGAGGAGCCCGAGGTAACTCCGGAAGAGAAGACCGAAGAGACTCCGGCCGAGGAACCTGAGGTAACTCCGGAAGAGAAGACCGAAGAGAAGACCGAAGAGACTCTGACCGAGGAGCCTGAAGAGACTCCTGCGAAGGATGATCAGCCTGCGCTTACCAAGAACATGTTGATGAAAGGCGCGCCTATTCTGAAGAACGCGGATCCTTCCGAAGAGCCTGTTTATGATGACAGTACGAATCCGTTTACCTATACTCATGGAGATATGGTGCTTAGCTGTTCCAAATTGGGAGATGGAGAGTTAAGCGTATCGATTACGGAAGCTTCAGGAGATGTCGTGGTTCCTGAGAAGATCGGAGACTATACCGTTACGACGGTCTACTCTGTGCCTAAAGATGTTGCGAGCGGCATTACAAGTCTGACGCTGCCGGATACCGTGAGAACGATTCCCGGGAATCTGTTCAATTTTTGGCAGTATAAGAACGAGAATCAGACGGAAAGATGGAATATAAAATCCAACTCTACCATCAGCTATTCCGTTTTGGATACCGATGCTCTGGAAGCAGCTGTTCCCGACTTTATTAAGAACAACTACGTTGACGGTGCCTATTACGCGGGCAAATGCCTGGTTCGCGTGGATCCTTCCTACAGCGGCGACTTCACTGTCAAGGACGGCACGATCTGTGTTCTGGCAGGTGCCTTTGCCGGTTGCAAAAACCTTGGCGCAGTAACTCTTCCCGATACCGTGGAGTACCTCGGCGTCGGCGCCTTCCAGGATTCCGGCCTGACCTCCATCAACCTGCCCAAGGGGTTGGACGCGCGCAGCGCACAGGTTCGGGACAGAATTGAGAGCGGCGAGATCACTTACATCAATGATCTCACGATTGAAACGCTTACGTTCTATGGCTGCGAGAACCTGAAGACCGTCACGATCGACGCGGACAACATCTATTCCGTCGGATTCATGGCGTTCTTCGGCTGCACGGCTCTGGAAAAATTCGATATGACGAAGGTCAGCTTAGTAGACTCCCTTTCCTTCGCTCTGGCGTTTGCGGAAGGATATGAGCTGGATCTTTCCAAGACCGAGGACCTCAGCTGGTTCAACGACAGGAACTCTTCCTGGAGAAGCTGCACATGGGGACCTTTCCTGCAGTCTGGGCTTTCTTCCGTCAAGTTCGGCGAAGAGAGTTTCAGCATCGTTCCTTACGAATGCTTCTGCAACTGCCCCAATCTGGAGACCGTGACGTTCACGCCTCATCAGATCGAGTGCTGCACCCGTTCGTTCTACAACTGCAGCAAGCTGACCGGCGATCTGTTTGCCGAGAACAGCGGAATGGTCAAGCTGGAGTATCTGGCTTTCAGCAAAACCGGACTGACTGAGATCACGATCCCCGAAACGATGCTGTATCTGTGCGGCGGAGTATTTACCGAATGCCCGAATCTGAAAACGCTGAACTGGAAGTCTGAGCTGTACTTCGCTCCTCAGGAGGAGAAACCCGAGTACGCGCTTTATGGCGGCGGCAATTACAGTACCGGTCAGCTGTTTGCGGTCCTGGACAATTCCACTGATGCCGCGTTCGGTAAACTTACTCAGTACAACTCGTATGTTTATCGTTCCATGGGCAGTTATGAGGCGGCTTATGAATACGCTTCCAATATGGATTCTTACGAGGGTAAAACGACTCTGGAGACGCTGAACATCTATGTCAGCGACGATGCGTTTGTTCGTTACAACCGCACCTTCTGGGAGATGCAGCCGCTTCTCGAAACCGTCAATATCCACGCAGTGTGGAAGACGGTTCCGAACTGCGCGTTCCAGGCCTGCGCCTCTCTGAAGAACTTTAATATGGATTATCCCGAACAGCTGAAGAACGTCTATGAGAACGCGTTTGCCATCTGCGGATTTGAAGAGCTCGTGCTTCCCGGAAACGTTTCATACGATAAAGGAGCGTTCTGTTTCAACCGCAACCTGAAGAAGGTTGTGATCGAGGAGGGCGTCACCGAGCTTCCGTTCCTTGCTTTTGAGCGCTGCGAGAAGCTGACGCAGGTTTCGATTCCAGAGTCGTTGGAAGCTTTCGGCGTAGCATCTTTCAAGGGTGCCGGAGATCATCTGACAATCTATGTTCCGAAGAAAGTGGAAGTGATTGAAGATGATGCTTTCACTTATGGAAACGGTTCAGCGGAACGGATCGCGCTTATTCTGATGGATGATCCGATTATTGAGACATATCATTTAGGAATGTCCGGAGGTGAAAGAAAAGAAACATTAGACAACCGATCCGTATATCGTATCTATACAAATCAGGGCTCTAATTTCACTTCATATGCATACAGTTCTTCTAATCTGACAAGCGACATCCGCCAGGTGCCTGCCGACAAGGTTACAATTACCAGTACGGAGAAAAAGATCTATGTCGGCGAGACACCGGATAAGAGCAAAGTAACCGTTACGCTGAACGGAACCGAGCTGACGGCAGACCAGTTTGATCTGGAATATGACGAGACGGACCGTACAACCGGAACCCGTCATGTTCAGGTCATTTTGACCGGTAATGAGGCGACCAGTTATCTGCTTGGCACCGACATTTCAGCCACCAATTTCTACGAAACAGCAAAGAGCGGTCCGGTTTATGATGTCGTCAGTGCTGACAATCTCGGATATGATGTTGAGGTCGTGAAGGCTGTCTATACGT
>CACZPA010000283.1 GCA_902782895.1 uncultured Eubacteriales bacterium | reverse complement strand
GCGAGTTCCTTCATGGTGCCGCCGAACAGTTCGGTGTAGGTTTCCTCTGCGAGGGGCCGCAGGTTCGAATCCTCTGCGAACTCCCAGGGAACATACCCGCCGAAGTAGGAAACGTCAGCGCCCAGAAGCCAGGCCAGAGCATCGATAGACTGCTGGATGTCCTCCACCGTTGACTGGTAGGCGCCACGCACTTCTGAGGTCAGCTTCAGCACATCGCCTTCTGTTGAGAGAATGCCTATGTTATCGGAACTCTCCACGAGCCCTTCGAGATTGCCGTTCATGTTGACGATGCCGTTGGGATAAAGCCGCACGATGGCAGCCATTCTCCGGACGGAATCCTCAAGGAGAGGCGGCGCTGCCTCTGCGTCGCTGATAATGATATCCAGATCCGGCGCCGTGCCGCTGTATTCTTTGCGGAAGGTTTCCCGGAACCTGCCGATGAACTCCTCCAGCGCTTCCCGGCTTTCCTTCAGCACGACGGCTTCCGCCTCACGGGGGATGGCCAGCCGGTTGGTGCCGCCGGACACGGAAACGACCGGAATTCCCGGAAGTTCCAGAATACGCATGAGCAGACTGATCGCGTTGCCTCTTCCCCGGTGGATGTCTTCTCCGGAGTGGCCGCCCTGAAGGCCGGTGAGATGGAGATGGAACGCAGAGAAGCCTTCCGGGATCTCATCGTCCCGTTCCAGCGGCAGGGTGAATTCCACGCCCGTTCCGCCGCAGCTTCCGACGATCAGCTCACGTTCATCCGCATGGTCCAGATTGATCATCCGCATCGCCTCGCAGCCGCTGATGTCGACATTCTCCGCACCGGCGAAGGTTGTTTCTTCCTGCACGGTGAAAACAACTTCCAGCGGCGGGTGCGGCAGGGTGTCGTCGTCCAGGATCGCCATGGCGGCGGCCACACCGACTCCGTTATCGGCGCCCAGCGTCGTTCCGTTTGCCGCGGAGATCCATTCGCCGTCAAAGGAAAGTTCGATTGGGTCCTTCGCGAAATCATGATCACTGTTCCGATCCTTTTCGCAGACCATATCGATATGCGCCTGCATCAGAACGGCCGGGTGATCCTCATAACCCGGCGACGCGGGTTTTTTGATGATCAGGTCCCATATCGCGTCCTGCTGCACATCCAGTCCGCGCTCCTCGGCCCAGTCTTTGATCCAGTTGCTGACTGCCTGTTCATTGCCCGATTCCCTCGGAATCCGGGACAACTGCGCAAACAATTTTATCACTTCATTTTCCAATACATTCTTCATAGTCATGTCCTTTCTGCCTTTCCGTTCTGTCATTATTCTCCGATGATCTTGATCAACGCGCGCTTGTTCCGTTTGCCGTCAAGCTCGTAGTAAAAGATCTGCTCCCAGGGGCCGAAGTCCAGCTTGCCGTCCGTGACCGCGCAGACGACCTCGCGGCCCATCAGCTGCCGCTTGCAGTGGGCGTCGCCGTTGTCCTCAAATCCGTTGTGCTCATACTGGCTGTATGGCTTTTCCGGCGCGAGGCGCTCGAGAAGCCGTTCGAAGTCCCGGTGCAGTCCCGGCTCATCATCGTTGATGATCACGCTGGCGGTGATGTGCATCGGATTCACCAGGCACAGGCCTTCCTGAATACCGCTTTCGTCGATGGCCTCCTGCACGTCGCGGGTGATGTTGACCAGACCGCGCCGCTTCGGCAGATTGAACCACATTTCTTTTCTGTATGATTTCATGATTATTTCCTCCTGTGAAAAGTCTATCGCAAACTCCGCGACACTTCAAGAAATGTGTTAAAAAGAACCGTCCCCAATGACACATTCTTGACACTGCAGGGGGCAGAACATATAATTTTCAATATAGATAAGAAGGCGCAAAAGCCAACGGAAGGAGCAGCAAAAAGCCTATGAAAATCGTGATCACAGCAGGCGGAACAAGCGAGCGGATCGATGATGTTCGGACGATAACGAACTCTTCGACGGGCAGTCTTGGTTTTGCGATAGGAACGGCGTTCGCAGCAGAAGAAAAAGTGGAGAAGATCTATTATCTCCACGGCAAGCGAGCGGTCTGGCCGGAGAATGAGAAGGTCGTGCCGATTGAGATCGGCGGCGTTCTCGACCTGCAGGAGAGTCTGACGAAGGTCCTGACAGAGGATAAAATCGACGCGGTCATCCACGCCATGGCGGTCAGCGATTACATGGTGCATCAGGTGACGACGCTGGATAAGCTCATGGGCACGGAGGATCCGGAGCACGCGCAGGATCTCACCGGCAACAAGATCAGCTCGGACATCGATGATCTGATCATCCACATGAAGCG
>CACZPA010000282.1 GCA_902782895.1 uncultured Eubacteriales bacterium | reverse complement strand
TTTCTTTGATCACAGTCATCTCAAGACCTCCTCAAGCCCCGATTTGCGCATATGCTTGACATTTTCGGTTATATGACAGCCACATTCGGCTCTCAACCGAAAGCATCGATTGATGCGCGTATCAGCATGGCTTTGTATTCTTCCTTCACATCCGCCGGCGCGGCGATGCTGACCTTCCCGCCGAAGCCGAATATCCAGGAGTAGAAAACATTGCTGACGGCGACATCCACTTTCACGCGGAAATGTCCCTCGCCTGCGGCTGCTTTGTCTGCGGCTGCTTTATCTGCGGCCGCTTCGTCTGGGGCGGTTACGCCGTCAATGGCCGCCATACCGTCCGCAGCATTTGCGGCTGTCCCGATCTCCTCGATCTCAACGTCCTTACCGAACTTGTCGAGGATCGCGTCAACCACGTCATTCGTGCAGATGAGCTCGACAGTCCGGTGATCTGTCCCGAACATGCGGAAACTGGTCTGCAGATATTTGTTGAAGTCAAAATCCGCCGGGAACGGGTCCGCTGCTTCGTCCAGCAGCTCGGGCCGCGCCGCGAAACGGTCCAGCCGGAAGATCCCGACATGCATTCCGTCGTCAAAAACACCGACCACGTAATAGAAATCGCCGTTCCACACGAGCTGATGCGGGCTGAACGTAAACGGCCGCCCCTCGTTGCGGAGCTGTTTTTCTTTGTGCACATCGTACTTAAAGTACTGGAAAGCGATCTTCTTCCCTTCGTTGATCGCCTGATTGACCCCATCGATGATCAGCAGGATGCTTTCGTTATCGTATTTGACCCGATCTTCGACGGAGATATTGCGCCGCAGCGCCTCCGCCTGACTGCGGCTCGCCATCCGCGAAAGCTTCTCCACCAGCTGCTCGCTTTTCTTCTTCGTGATGAACTTGGATGACTGCACCGCGTCGATCAGGAGCTTGATCTCCGCCAGATCATAGCTGCGGCCGACCAGGTTGTAACGTTTCTGCGACGACATGACCTCCTGGATATCCATGCCGAGCTCCCGCAGGATCATGATGTCGGAGGGGATCGTCTGCCGATGCGTCTTAATGCCGTATTCCTCCTCCAGAATCCGCATGAGACCAGCCGTTGTCAGATAATGATCCTCGTCCGTGCGCTCATAGAGAATCCTGGCCAGCAGCAAAGGTCGCAGCAAAGCTTGTTTATTCATGTGATACCTCTTCTTTCTCCGTGTTATCCGTATCAGCGGCCTCGGCCGGGTGACAGTACTCGTAGTACCAGCATCTGTAGGGCTTCTCGCATTGCTCGCCCGGCGCGGTCTCGACCTCCTCCGGCTGCTTCTGCATGCGGTTCAGCGCCCAGATATTCTGATTGACCCACTTTGCGTAGCCTTTTGCCTGATCTGTCACATCCGTGACGGCAAAAGGATGCTCGTCATCCGGGCCGTGCGTGACGATGAAAATCCTGCCGATCGGTACGTTGCATCGGTTGATGATATAGTACTGGAAGCCCGCGTCCTTGATGTGCTGCTCATAGACCCTCGGAGCGCTTTTCACTTCGTAAATGTCGTAACCGTCATCCGTCTTGCGCAGGATATCGGCCGCGCAATAGTTATTGTAGTTTGAAAAAGCCGCCTCGCAGATCACCGCGGTGCCCTTCGCCAGATGCTCCTGCGTCCGCGCGATCATCGCCTTGGTATCCGGGACCTGCCTGCCCGGCAGATAGACGGTCATCTCTTCATACGGGCCGAACATCGCCATGGCCTTGTCGCCGAAATCATTCCCCGCGTCGAGCCGCTCGCGCACCTCGGGCGGAATGATCCGGAGGCTGGGCTTGTGCTTATCCAGCCACAACATCTTACGGCACTGCATGCCGCGCATAAAATCTGTTTTGGTGATGGACATGGGGTTATCCTTTCACAGTTTGTTTTTATATCTGCTGCTGATCCGACTACTTCCAAAGAGAGCAATGGCAACAATTACAAAACAGCTTAGTATTATCCTCCATCTACTGCTCTGAGTTGCAAGAAATATCAGATATACAACAAAACCAATACAGAGCCCGACCAGAAGGATTCGGATGAAAATCCGCAGCAACATAGGCGCTTTTTTATCGAAATGCTCTATGGTTTCTCCGATCCAAGTGGATACAGGACTCAAAAGTCCTTCTAAAAGTTCAGCGAGCAGGTCAAATATAAAATCCATTACGATTACCTTTTTAAGAATAATATTTTTGCTTCTTTAGTTGCTAAAATACCATATATTCAGCCAAAAAGCAACATCAGAGACACTTCTTTCTTCCTGTTGACGCTTAGAATCGACAGCTATAAGAAAAGCCGCATGGTGCGTCTGCAATAACACACCATGCGGCTCTTTATTATTCTTGCTCTCTAAGATACTTCTGAATGGTTGAAATCCATTTTGTACATCTTCGTATCCTTCGCAAATCACGCAAATCTTGTGTTTCTTATTGAGAACAGGCAGTTTAGCCATGACCTTTCACCTCCAGCAGGGTCTGGAAGAGTTCTGGTTCCGGCAAAACGCCAAACATACCCTTGCGGTATTTCTCGATCAGATCGGAAGTATCCCGCACGCCATTTCTCTCTGCTGTGAACTCTGCGAGAGAGTAGAGATAAGCGTTTTCCCGATCCTTGTGCGTGAACCAGATCTGCTCTTTGCGGAAAAGCGTCTGGCAGTCAAGCAAAGAAACGTCATGGACTGTGGCGATCAATTGTGCATTACGATTCAGTTCCGCCTGTTGAATGCTTAATCTGCTTGTAAGACGCTCAATCCGCCAGACGGATACTCAGTCCGCCAGACGAATCGTGATCGTCACGTTGCCGTGGCCGAGCA
>CACZPA010000281.1 GCA_902782895.1 uncultured Eubacteriales bacterium | reverse complement strand
TTCTGCAGCGACACTGCCAGATCGCTCTCGAGCAGCAGTTTTGTCTCTTCCAGCGCGAAATCATCATTCGCGAAGGTAAGCGTCAGGTCATACGGCGTCCAGACTGTCTTCGCGAGAGCCCAGTCCGGCTCCGGAATCCCCTCCGGCCGGACCGTGAAAAGCTCCGTCAGATTCGTCTTGTGTATGAAATCGATCCGCCCGGCAAATCCCGGAACCGGATCCAGCCAAGTGACCCACGCTCTTCTGCCAACCGGCCCGAAGAGCCGTTTGCCGGTCCGCGTCCTCAGACAGCGGTTCTCATATCGTAATTCTTTCATGTCAGACTCCGTCAAGCCGGTAATATGGGCGCCGGCGCTCGCCCGTTGCCTTACAGGATCGTGTTCAGATGACTCCCCTGACGGGTTTTCTGCACGCGGATCTGCTTCGGGATCGCGGTGCCAAGCTCCTCCACATGGGAGATCACTCCGACCATCCGTCTGCCGTCCGACAGCTTGCCAAGCGCACCAATCACCTGCTCCAGCGCGCTTTTGTCGAGCGATCCGAATCCCTCGTCGATGAAAATCGCGTCAACCTCGATTCCGCCCGCAAAGGCTGTAATGACGTCAGAAAGTCCAAGTGCCAGGGACAGCGACGCGAGGAAAGATTCTCCGCCCGAAAGCGATGAGGCCGGGCGCGTCTTGCCGGTAAAATGGTCCAGCACCTCTATACCGAGCCCTGCCGCGCTCCTGCGGTCCTGCACCTCTGTCTGCCGCAGCAATGTGTACCGGCCGCTGCTGATTGCGGTCAGCCGCGCGTTCGCGAAGTCCAGGATCCTCTCAAAGTAGAACGCCTGAATGTACTGCTCAAACGCGAGCTTGATCTTGCCCGCGGCCTCGCCGTTTGCGATCTGCGAGAGATTCAGATCCTCCGCGTAAATCCTGTTCTCATCCTCCAGCGCGGAAAGGGACGCCTTGCAATTCTGCAGGGCAGCTGTATTCTGCTTGATCCGCGCGTTTTCTTCATTCAGGCGGTCGCGGATCGTCTGGCGGTCTGCGGTCAGAGCTGCCTTTTCACGTGTCAGATCCGCTTCAGAAGGCTGGCCGGCCATCATCGCGGCCTTTGCGTCCGCCGCGCTCTGCAGCGTCTGCAGAATGCCCTGATCCTTCTTTTGCTCCTCTGTCAGCGTCCGCTCATCGGCCTCCGCTTTATCAAGGCTTTCCTGCAGGGTCTTGGCCTCCTGCCGCAGATCCGCCTGTTCCTTGGTCAGATCCGCAACCGTAACATCTCCGCCAAGCTCCGCCTGGGTCCTGTATTCGCTGTCCAGCTGCGCGAAAACTACCGCCGCGTCGGAAGCCGCTTTCTGCGCCTCTTCTATGCTGTGCTGCTCCTTCTCGATATCCGTCCGCAGCTGCTCATAGGCCTTGCGGTTTGTTTCCAGAGCCGTCTCGCGCGCTTCGATTTTCCTCTTGTCCGCTTCGAGCGCGGCTAAACGGCTGCTCTCCGCAGTCTGGTCCAGCTCCTCCGCCTTAAACCCATACGCGGCAAACTGCTCCCGCAGCGTCTCGACCTTGGACTTCAGCGCGGCGGCGGCCTGTGCGCTCTCCGAGCGCTTTTCTTCCAGTTTCTGATAGACCTTCTGCAGCTCTTTGAGCTGCTGCTCGGTCGGGGCCGCCGGATCGCGATGCGCCAACACTAGATGATGCACGGCTCCGCAGACCGGGCAAGGCTGTCCTTCCTGCAGATTCACTGCAAGAATACCCGCCTGAGCATGATACCAGGCCGTCTGCGCATCGTTATAATCCTTCTGCGCTCTCAATGTTTTGCTGTTTGCATCCAGAAAAGCTTTCTGCTTCTCGTCGTATTGTCTGCGGGCGGCCAGACCGTCGTTCAGACATTTCTGGGCGGTCTTCACCTGCTCGAGCCGCGTCTTCTGCGCCTCGATCGCTGTCAGAACGGCTGTTTTTGCAGCCGGCAGAGACTCCTCCGCCTGGATGGCTGCCCATAGGCTCGTCTGCTTTGCCTTCAGCGTCTCGACGTTCTGCCGGCGGTCAACCAGCGTCTTGTCTGCCTTTATCTTGTTCTCTTCGGCGGTCTGCCGTTTGATCCATGCCGCATCCGCCGCCTGCCTTGCCGTGATCCTGTGATCGAGCTCCTGTGCCAATCTGCGGCACTCCTCGATTCTCGCGCGGCTTTGCTGCGCTTCCTGCAGGATCGTGCGCGCCGCCTGCAGACGCTCTTCCTGTCCGGCTATCAGTGTCCGCTGATCCGCCAGTTTCCCCTGCGCTTCCGCCAAAGCCGTCCAGCCGTCCAGCAGTTTCTGGACCTCCTGCTGCCTTGCTTCATTCTTTTCCTCCGCTGCCTGCAGCACGATGGACTGTTTACCGCTCTCGTCGATTTCTTCTTCGATCAGGGGCAGAATCTGCGCCGCGCCATAGACGGATTCGCTCTTTAAAAGCTCTGTCAGCTCGTCCTTCCGGCTTTCTGACAACACAACAAGACCCAACTGCGCCAGAATCTCTTTCTTGCGGTTTTCCACTTTTTCTCTGGAGTCCGCAGCGGCCGATTTAAGCATCTTCTGGAGATACTGGCAGTCCTCCGTGTGGAAAACCTTCCGGAAAATCTCGCCCCGCTCGTCCGATCCTGCGAGCAGCAGATTACGGAACTCGCCCTGCGCGATCATCGCGACCTGCTTAAACTGGCGGAAATTCAGCCCCAGAATCTCTTCGACTTTGCGGTTGACGGCGTCCTGCTTCACGATCACTTCACCTGTCGGCAGCGTCAGCGTCGCCTTGGGAAGCTCCTGTGTCATACCTTTTCCGTCCCTGCGCGGTCTCATATAGCGCGGACTGCGCTCGATTGTGTACTTCTTGCCGTGCTCTTCAAAAACCAGTTCTGCCCGCGTCGGTGTTCCGACCGAAGCGTACTGGCTGCGGATCGTATCGACGGTGCGGTTCTCCCCGCTCGCCTCTCCGTACAGTGCATACGCGATGCCGTCAAAAATCGTTGTTTTGCCAGCGCCGGTATCTCCGGTGATCAGGAACAGTCCATCGAGTCCGGTAAAATCGATCGTCTCCGTCCCCGCGAATGGTCCAAAGCCTTCCAGAATCAACTGTACCGGTTTCATCGCTCTGCCTCCTTCGCGTCGTGCAGGATCTTCCGAATTGTTTCAAACTGGTCGTCAGAAAGCGCTGATCCGTTCTGTTTTTCGTAGAAATCCGCGAAAAGCCGGTCCAGACTCTCCATCTCCGGAAGCTCCGCAGGCCTTTCTCCGTCCGCAAAAACACCGGCGGCACGGGTTCGCGCGTTGTCAAAATCAATCCCCATCAGGTTCGGGAAAACAGTCGCGAGCCGTTCGTGCGCATCCGTCACGTTATCATCGGTCAGCACGGCGTAGATATAGTCCTCCGGATCGCCGTCGGCCACATTCTCCGGCGCGGTCAGCTCCGCGATAGGCCCTTTCAGCGTCCTCCAGGCGTGCAGCGGCGTGAAATCCACAGGTTCCACCGTTACTGTCCCCGCGGCGGCGATCTCCACAAGAAGCCCGCCATGCGGTCCCGCGTTCTTGAAGGAGTACGGTAGGATCGATCCACTGTACCAGCTGCCGTCCTTCACCGGTCCCCGTCCATGGATATGACCAAGCGCGCAGTAATCAAACCCGTCCATCGTCGATACACGCACAAGATCCGTCCCTCCGACCACGATATCATCCGCGGCGGCGTCTGCCGTTTTGTCCGCGACTAAATACTGATGTGCGATCAGCACCGCTCGGAAAGCCGGATCCACTGCCTTGCACGCGGCGGCCTCTTCTCTTGCCTCCTGCAGCATCCAGTCCACGGCATCCTGTGTAGTCCTGGCCTCGCAGCCCAGCTGTCTTGCGGTCTCCGGCCGCACAAACGGCAGAAAATAAAAGCGTACCGTCCCCCACGCGTCCGTAAAATCCCACGCATACAACGGCTTTTGCAGTTTTCCCTGCATGTGGATCCCCGCCTTCGCGAAGATCCCGGAACCATAGCCGACCCGCTCCGCTGAATCATGGTTTCCGCTGATTGCAAGCACCGGGCAAGGCGCCTGCGTCAGGAATCGATCGAGCAGATCCACCGCGTCCGCTCCGGGCAGGGAACGGTCATACAGATCGCCCGCCAGCACGATGGCATCAGCCTTCTGCTCCGCGGCATAGGCAAGCACCTGTTTCAGCGTGTTCTCCTGCTCCTCCAGCATGGAATAACCATACACCTGAACCCCCAGATGTAAGTCCGAAATATGCAGAAATTTCATGTAATATCCTCCTGCGGCGTCCCGACGACGTTATGCGCCCAGACACCTTTATGTACCAGGTAGCCTCCGATAAAGGTCTTGATAATCTCCGAAAACTGTATGCAGAAATAGATCCATACGATCGGCATATCCGTGAATCGTGACAGCGTAAAGGCAAGCGTAACGTTTACGACCCACGTATACACGCTGTCAAAGAAAAACGTTATGACCGTCTGTCCGCCCGACCGCATCGTAAAATAGCAGGAATGGTTGAACGCGTGGATCGGCATTGAAGCCGCCAGCACGAGCATCATCTGCGTCGCGAGCGTCCGGACCGAATCCGCCGTATTGTAGATTTTCGGGATAAAAGGCGACGAAGCCGCGAGCAGCAGCCCTGTCACAACGCTTCCCGCTGCCGCGAAAGCGATCAGCTTGCGGTCCGTGTCCCGCGCTTCTTCGATCTTGCCGGCGCCGAGCAGCTGCCCGACGATGATCGAAATCGACGCGCCGCACGCGAAGAAGAAGATGTTGAACAGATTTGCCACGGTTCCGCAGATATTGACGGCCGCGACCGCAGCAAGTCCTCTGACGGAATAGCACTGCATGACAACCGTGATCGCGAGCGACCAGAGCGCTTCATTGAGCAGCAGCGGGAAGCTCGTGACCGTCATCTTCTTGACCAGATTCTTCGGGATGCGCAGCGAACGGTACAGCCCTTTAAGCACCGTATATTTCGCTGTTTTCAGATGCGGCACGACAACGACGATGCAGACCTCCACCACACGGCTGATCAGTGTCGCGACCGCCGCTCCGATACAGCCCATGGCCGGCGCTCCGAAATGTCCGAAGATCAGCACATAATTGAAGAAAAGATTGGTCAGAACCGCTGTCGTACTGGCGATCATCGGCAGCAGCGTCTCCTTGTCCTCCCGCAGGAACGTCGAGTAAATCTGCGAGAGCGCGAAAGGATACATGCCGATAATCATGATATTCAGGTAGTCGCTGCTGTAGCGCAGCGTCGCGTCGAGGTCTCCGACTTTGTCTCCTTCCTCCGACAGGAAGAGCCGGATCAGCGGTTCGCGGAAGATCAGAAAGACCGCCGTGAAAATCGCGAGCAGTCCAATGCAGATCCAGATCTTGAAGCGGATCGTGTACCGTGCGCCTTCGTCGTTTTTCTGGCCAAAATACTGTGCTCCGAAGATCCCCGCGCCGGAGAGTCCTCCGAAAATGCACAGGTTAAAAATCGCCATCAGCTGATTCGCGATGGCGACTCCTGTCATCTGTTCGGTTCCGATCTGCCCGACCATAATGTTGTCGAGCAGACCTACAAAATTGGTAATGCCGTTCTGCAGCATAATCGGGAGAAACACAGCCAGCGTCGCTTTGTAAAAAGCTCTGTCCCCGATATAACGGCTCAATATCCCGTTTTTTCTATTCATATCCGACATGTTCCGTCTCCTTGTATCTCTCCGAATTCTCTATCCGCACACGGAGGCAATTTCTTCCTCACGCAGCGGTCTCTCCTTTAAATCCGCTAAAGCGGTACTTATTCATTATACATGCTGCCCCGCATATTTGCAAGGTTTTTCAGGCATGCCGCGAGGTCTGCCGCCTCACGCCTTGCCC
>CACZPA010000280.1 GCA_902782895.1 uncultured Eubacteriales bacterium | reverse complement strand
GTAAACCCACAGCGGCGGCAGTTTCAGCACAAACGCGCTGAGCAGGCCGAGCGGGACCGCGAAGCCCCACATACAGACAATATCCAGGATCATGCCGTAGCGGGAATCTCCGCCGCAGCGGAAAAGGGATGCGATGAGGACGGTATTGACCATCTGTCCAAACTGGTATACACAGCTGATCCACAGCATGACGCGCAGATAGTGCTTCGAAGTATCGGAGATTTTAACAAATCCGGGAATGACCGGACTGACGATAAGCAGCAGAATTCCCTGTATGATACCGACGATTACGGTAACCTGCATAACGGACGACGCGTCGGATCGGGCTGTTTTGATCTGGTTCGCGCCGATTTCCTTGCCCAGCAGGATCGCGGAGGCGGTCGAGACGCCGTATCCCGTGACCGAGAGCAGATCGCGCGCAACCGTTACGACACTGTTGGCCGCGACGATATCCGAGCCAAGATGCCCCATGATGATCGAATTCATGTTGAAAGCCAGACCCCAGAGAGCGTCGTTAATAAACGCGGGCATGGAGTATTTTCCGAAATCAGCGAGCAGCTGCCGGGGGATCCGGAAGATAATCAGCGGAGAACGCGGCATGAGCTTCTGGTGGACAAAGTCTACAGCACAGATCACAAGCTCTACGCCGCGGCTGATCGTGGTAGCAAGCGCGGCTCCCTCGATGCCCATGGCCGGCAGTCCGAACAGGCCGAAGATCAGTATGGCGTTCAGAATTACATTCAGGATCAGTGTGATAGAGGAGACGATCGTCGACAGCTTGACACGTTCACAGCTCTTCATAATCGCGAGATAGGGCTGTGAGAATCCCGCGAAAAGATAGGAAAGCGCGACAACGCGCAGATACTTGGCGCCGGCTTCCGCAAGCTCCGGGACGTTTGTCCAGATCCGGATTACCGCAAGCGGCGCGAACAGTGCGAGAACCGTCGCCAGTCCACAGCAGAAGAGCGAAATGATCAGCCCGATACCGAAGATGCGGGCGATGGATTTGGAGTCGCCTTTGCCCCAGTACTGCGCCGCGAGGATCGTGAGAGCAGAGTTCAGCCCGAAGAAAACGATGTTCAGAAGAAACTGGACCTGACCCGCGAGCGATGAAGCCGAGAGCGCGGTCTGCGTCACCTGACCGAGCATGACTGTGTCGGCAAGACTGACGGAGGATGTGATGAGGTTCTGGATGACGATCGGCAGTACCAGACGGTACATGTCCCGCCCAAAACCCGGACGTGTATTTTTCAGAAGACTCCTGCTGGGGGTGCCGGAATTGTCGCCTTCCGGCTGCCGGAGAAGATTGACCATAGATATACCTGCCTGATCATAGATTAAAAAGCTGCGGGAAATATCTTATCATGCCGCCTGCGGAAAGTCAAGCAACGCGAAAGACGAATAAAAAAAGGTTGCGGAGAGTATGGTTTTGTGGTAAGATGTAAAAGTCTGAGTATGCTTTTGTACAGGCTGTACAGAGCAGAACGCAGAGGAGCCGTATGTCAGGATTCATGACAGAAAGGAGTTGCGAAAGATGGCTGCAAAGATCGTTACAGAGTATGGAAACATTCTGATTGATAATGAAGTCGTCGCGAGGATCGCCGGCTTGGCGGCGCTGGACGTTTACGGCGTTGTCGGTATGGCTACTCCGAATATGAAAGACGGGTTTGTTCAGCTGCTGCTGGGCGACAGTCTGACCAAGGGTATTAAAGTCGACACGGATGAAGAGGGTAAGATCACTCTTGAATTCCATGTCATTGTAGAATATGGCACCAAGATTTCGGCGATTGCCGACAATCTGATCGATACCGTCCGCTACCGTGTATCCGATATACTCGGAGCGGAAGTCTCCCATGTAGACATCTATGTGGAAGGCGTTCGCGTTGACAAAACGGAGAAATAACCAGCGGGAGGATACAGCAAAGTGAACAGTCAGATAACAGCCAATGATTTCCGCTGGATGATCGTAGCGGGAGCCAACCGGCTGGAAGCTAATAAGAAAGAAGTAGACGAACTCAACGTTTTCCCGGTTCCGGATGGAGATACGGGTACAAATATGTCCCTGACGATCATGTCCGCGGCAAGGGAAGTAATCAAGGCAGGGGACGAAGCGACGATCGCCGAGGTCTCCAAAGCGCTTTCATCCGGCGCGCTGCGCGGCGCGAGAGGCAATTCGGGCGTTATTTTGTCCCAGCTGCTGCGGGGCATGTACAAGAGCCTGCGCGGAGCGGAGCAGATCGATCCGGCCGCTTTTGCCGATGCGATGCGGCAGGGCATTGAGACCGCTTATAAAGCCGTTATGCGGCCCAAGGAAGGAACGATCCTGACCGTTGCCCGCGGGATGGCGGACGCGGCGGTCGAGAGTGCCGTATCCTGCGATAATATCGCGGATCTGCTGAAGATCGCGATCGACAAGGGCGAAGAGGTCCTCGCGCAGACACCGGAGATGCTGCCGGTCCTGAAGGAAGCAGGCGTTGTCGACGCAGGCGGTAAAGGCCTTCTGTACATCTATAAAGGTATGCGGATGTCTCTTACCGGTGAGGATACCTGTCATGAGCTGCTGACGGAGGAACAGGCCAGAAGCGCTGAAGCCGGAGCGGAGCGCGAGAGCGCGTATCGTTACCAGGTTTCCTTCACGCTCCATCTGCTGGACGCGGAGAAGAATGTTGAATCCCTTCGTTCTTATTACAGCGGGATCGGCGACAGCCTGAAGGGTAAAGTTAATCCTGACAGTCTCGAGATCGCGCTCTGCACGAACGATCCGGGTCTTGCCCTGCAGAAAGCTACGGCATACGGACCGATCACGGACATTGTGGTGGAGAACCGCAAACCGGAGGATGTCCCGCATGCCAAGCCTGCAGAGAAGGCCGTAGAGCCTGCCGCGGAGCAGGAGACGCAGACCAAGACCGTTACGGTTTCCGGAGCGGCGGCTGCGGTAACGGCAGCTGTAGAGGCGGCAGCCGGTGCGGTCGTGAACGCGGCGGCCGGAGTCGCGGCAGCCATCAAGAATACGGTCAGCAATGTGACCGGCACAGCCGCTCAGCCCGCTGAGGCCCCGCAGGAGCGCAAGCCTTACGGATTCGCGGCCGTTTCGATGGGAGAGGGCCTTTCCGTTCTCCTGAAGGAGCTCGGCGCGGACGAGATCATTACCGGCGGACAGACGATGAATCCGAGTACGGAGGACGTTCTGAACGCGGTCCGCAAGATCAACGCCGACGTCGTCTATGTGCTTCCGAATAACAAGAATATCATTCTGGCGGCGCAGCAGGCCGCGGAGCTTGTGGAAGACAAGAAGGTCTATGTTGTCCATACCCGCAATGTGCCGCAGGGAATCACAGCACTGTTGAATTTCACCGGCGAGCCCTCCGCTGAAGACAATCTGCAGACGATGGAAGAGATCATTCAGGAGACGCATACGGCCATGACGACCTACGCGATCCGCGACACACAACTGTCCCGTTTTGACATCCATAAGGACGATATTCTGGCGATGGTAGACGGAGAGCTGGCAGAGGTCGGTACGGATCCGGATGAGGTTGCCCGTAAGGCCGCTGACCATCTGAAGGAGTTCAATAAGAGCTTGTATACGGTTTATTACGGTGAAGACAGTACGGAAGAGCGTGCGAATCAGCTTGCTGATTACATCCGTAAGCAGAATCCGGATTGTGAAGTAGAAGTACAGTACGGCGGACAGCCGATTTATCACTATATTCTTTCCGTAGAATGAAAAACACAGAATGCGCAGGGACGCCTCTGACGCAGCTGAAGGGCGTGGGCCATGCAAGGGCACAGGCCCTTTTTAGAACCGGAATCGAGACG
>CACZPA010000279.1 GCA_902782895.1 uncultured Eubacteriales bacterium | reverse complement strand
ATTTCAATCGGAAAAGCCTCTTGCGGCCCCTGCGCGAAATATCTTCTCTCATCCATGTCGCCTGTACTCGTCAGGCTGGTCTTGGGGATCATTGCAAGAATCTGTCCATCCTGAACAGCAGCCGCCACATTATACAATTTGGAACGGCATAGATACGGGAGTCCGACAAAAACAAGCATGCCCGGGCAGTCCGCCGAGGTGTTCCGCACTTCTAAAAGCGCGTCCAGAGCAGCGTCCTGCAGCATTTTCTGGAAGAAAAGATCCCCGCAGGTATATCCGGTCAGACAAAGCTCCGGGAAAACAAGCAGCGCCGTTTTCTTCTCATAAGCCTGCCGCATCATACGGCAGACGGCTTCCGCATTGGCCCCGCAATCAGCCGGAATCACGTCCGGCACGGCCGCCGCGCATCTGTAAAAGCTGTAACCCATATAATCCCTCCCGTTCTTCAGGATAGAAATATCATAGCATGTTATGACGTTTTTTTCAAGCATATTCTCTTCTTGCGGGATAAGCAGCGGATATGTTATAATAAATGTGACTTTCAGGCAGAGCCTGTATGACGGAGGTATGAAATGGAATACAAAAAGGCTTCAGCGTTATTCAACAGACATTTTACCGTCGGCGAAACAGACCCGCGGATCTTCGGTTCTTTTATTGAGCATCTTGGCCGCGCCGTCTATACCGGCATCTATGAACCCGGTCATCCGGCGGCCGACGAGAACGGCTTCCGTCAGGATGTCGTCGGGCTGATCCGCGAACTGCAGGTACCGATCGTCCGTTATCCGGGAGGCAATTTCGTCTCCGCATTCCGCTGGGAGGATTCTGTAGGTCCTAAGGAAAACCGTCCCCGCCGTACCGAGCTCGCGTGGCGCACGATCGAGACCAACCAATTCGGTCTGAATGAATTCATGGACTGGTGCCGCCAGGCAGGGACAGAACCGATGATGGCTGTGAATCTGGGTACCCGCGGCATCGATGACGCGCGTAATCTCGTCGAATACTGCAACCATCCCGGCGGAGCGTATTACAGCGATCTGCGCGCTGCCCACGGTCATAAGGATCCGCATAACATCAAGGTATGGTGTCTCGGCAATGAGATGGACGGACCCTGGCAGACCGGTCATAAGACACCGGATGAATACGGCCGGATCGCCGTCGAGGCCGCCAAGGTCATGAGATGGATCGATCCTTCCATCGAACTGGTCGCAAGCGGTTCTTCCAATCTGAACATGCCGACCTTCGGGACCTGGGAATCGACCGTACTGGATCATGCTTACGATCTTGTCGATTATATGTCCATGCATCAGTATTACGGCAATGCTGCCGGCGATACGCCTGATTTTCTGGCCAATACGGTCGCGATGGATGATTTCATCAACGGCGTTATTTCCATCTGCGATGCCGTCAAGGCCAAGAAGCACAGCAAAAAGACGATTCATATCAGCTTTGACGAGTGGAACGTCTGGTATCATTCCAATGAGCAGGACAGCCGCCTTGCCCCGTGGACGATTGCTCCGCATCAGCTGGAGGATATCTATAATCTCGAAGACGCCGTGCTTGTCGGCTCCATGCTGATCACGCTCCTCCGCCACGCGGACCGCGTCAAGATCGCCTGCCTCGCACAGCTGGTCAACGTCATCGCTCCGATCCTGACAGAAGAAGGCGGGCGCGTACTCAAGCAGACCATCTACTATCCTTATCTGTACACCTCCGTATATGGACGCGGCACCGTTCTGAACGGAATCACAGAGAGCCCGAAATATGACTCCAAAAGCTTTACGGATGTTCCGATGCTGGATTGTACAGCTGTTGCCGGAGTGGACGGTTCGGTTACGGTCTTTGCCGTGAACCGCAGCGTCGACACACCTCTTCTCTTCACGCCAAAGCTGACGGAATTCGGCGATCTGCGCGTTTCTTCCTGGACCTCCATCGAAGGGCCCGACAAGAACGCGGTCAACACCTTTGAGCATCCCGACACGGTCGCGCCGATCTCTCATACGGTTAAGCCGGATGACGGAGAATTCCTGCTCGCGCCACTGTCCTGGAACATGATCCGCTTTGAAGCCTGAACCGGTTGACAAATCTGTCGCAAGGTCTTATGGCCTTGCGTTTTTTGTGCTTTTATAGAGTATTCTTGCGGCTCACATGTTTGACATTTGACATGAACATAAAAATAGCCTGCCGAAGCAGGCTTGAGTTATATGGTTGTTATACACCATTCCATTTCTGAATAATAAGTACTCCGATATTCGTAAGACTTAAGACAGCTTTACAACGTTAGCAGCCTGCAGTCCTTTAGGTCCCTGTTCAACTTCGAACTCAACCTTCTGATTCTCTTCCAGAGTCTTGTAGCCTTCTGACTGGATCGCGGAAAAATGTACGAATACATCATCGCCGCCCTCTACGGAGATAAATCCAAACCCTTTCTTAGAATCAAACCACTTAACAGTTCCGGTCATGCTAATACATCCTCCAATCGTAAATTGTCCCAATCCGATTACTTCGGTAGGAAACAAAATGCATTATAGCGGTTAAGAATAAATATGTCAAGTATTTTGTATATTCCTGTTACAAAATATTTTGAAAGTCAAACCGATTCTGTTTAAATTTGTCCCGCGGGGAGAAATGTTTCTTTTGTTGAGGTTTACATATCATGGATGCCTACTGTGGTGACTGCATGAAGCGTTTCATTTCAGGGCTGCATGAGTCAGCAGCAGGCTGTATTATATTTCTTTTATTTAAGCCGTTTTCTTTAGATCGCCGTTTCCTCGTTTTGTGTGTTGATTACTGTTTTACATGTTTTTGATTCATCCGTCAAATGGTTTGACACGTGTATTTTTCCGTCCTTTATCATCCTTCAATAAGTATACATATTGACACTGGACGCGCCTCCGCCACCCGGAATCGTTTCCTGACTTGCGTCCTGCTCTGTTTTGCTGTATAATGGACAGTATGGAAGCTCTGCTTCCCGGGCAATGACCAAAGAGATTCATAGAAAGGCCGATTTACAGATGATATTATCTGCTGCACATATAACGAAATCCTTCGGTACGGCCGAGATCCTCAAGGATGTTACTTTTCATCTGGAAGCAAAAGAAAAGGTAGCTCTTGTAGGCATCAATGGCGCCGGCAAAACCACGATTTTCCAAATCCTCCGCGGGGCGTATGAGCCTGACGAAGGCACTCTTTTTGTGCAGAAGGATCTTCGGATCGGTTATCTGCCGCAGCGTGTGGAGATGGACTCCTCCGAACGCGTGGAAGATGAGCTGCTGAAGGTTTTTGAACCGCTGCGCCGTATGGAGGAACGGATGCGTGATCTGGAGCAGCAGATGAAAGCGAGTTCGTCCCGTGAGCTGATGGACCAGTACTCCCGTCTGCAGGCATCTTATGAGCTGGCCGACGGTTACGCTTACCGAAGCCATGTACGCGGCGTTCTCAAGGGCCTTGGTTTCGCGGAAGAAGAATACCAGATGCCGATCACGAATCTCTCCGGTGGTCAGCGCTCCCGCATCGCGCTCAGTAAACTACTGCTGCAGAAGCCGGACCTGCTGCTGCTTGACGAGCCGACTAACCATCTGGACATCGCCGCAATCCAGTGGCTTGAGAGATATCTGCAGGATTTCTCCGGCGCGGCGCTCATCATCTCGCATGACCGTTATTTCCTCGATAAGCTCTGCACCCGCACAATCGAACTGGAGCGCGGCATAACCTCCGATTACTCTGGCAGCTATACATTCTATATCGCCGAGAAAAAGAAGCGGATCGAGGCTGCGCTGCGGGTCTATGAGGCCCAGCAGGAAGAGATCCGCCGTCAGGAAGAGATCATCGCGAAGCTGCGTTCTTTCTCCCAGGAAAAGTTCATCAAGCGTGCCCAGAGCCGTGAGAAGATCCTGGACAAAATGGAGCTTGTAGAAAAGCCGATCACCTATGACGCAGCGATGAAGTTCCATTTTAAGCCGCGTGTGTTGAGCGGTAATGACGTTCTGATCGCTCACGACGTCTCAAAGTCATTTGACGGCCGCACTCTATTCTCTCACGCGGAATTCATTATCAAACGCGGAGAGAAGATCGCGCTGCTCGGAGCAAACGGGGCCGGCAAATCCACGCTTTTCAAAATGATCATGGGCCAGGAAAAGGCTGATTCCGGCCATCTTGTAAACGGTGTTAAGGTCACACCCGGCTATTATGATCAGGAGCAGCAGAACCTTACCGACAGCAAATCCGTGCTTGAAGAGATCTACGATGCCTACCCCAACCTGACCGTTCCGGAGGTCCGCAACATTCTGGCATCGTTCCTTTTCCGCGGAGATGATGTATTCAAGCAGATCGGCGATCTGTCCGGTGGGGAGAAGGCACGTGTATCCCTGTGCAAGATCATGCTGGGCGACAGCAATTTCCTGCTGCTCGACGAGCCGACGAACCATCTGGACATCCTCTCCCGCGAGGTTCTGGAACAGAATCTGAATTCCTATGAAGGGACACTTCTCTTCATCTCCCATGACCGTTATTTTATCAATCAGGTTGCGCATCGGATTCTGGTACTGACCGCTGACGGAATTCGTTCCTATATCGGCAATTATGACGAGTATATTGAACAGATCGCGCGTCAGGAGGCCGCCGCGTCGGCCGCGTCCGCGAACGAGAAGAATGCAGTCGTTTCGCAGGAAAAGACAGAGTATACCGAACGCCGCCGTTCTCAGTCTGACATCCGCCGCCAGCGCACGCGCCTCCGCATGATGGAAAAAGACATAACCGATCTGGAGGCGTCTATCGGTGAGATTGAAGACAAAATGCAGCTTCCAGAGTTCTATTCGAATTATGCAGCATACCACGATCTTGAATTGCAGAAAAAAGAAGCCTCCGATCGTCTCGAAGCTCTGTACGCAGACTGGGAAGCCCTGAGCGCGGAGCTGGAGGAAACGGATGCTTCTGAATTGAATATCTGATCCGCAGGCAAAAAGAAGCAGCAGACACTTAAGAATCCGCAGACACAAAGGCCGGTCCACCAGGGGCCGGCCTTTTATAGTAGTATCAGTTCAGAATCAGTCTTTGAAACGGAACTTCGCGAGGATTCTGCCGTATGGCAGCTCCAGAATCTGCTCTCTCGTATAGAAACCAGAATTGAGCAGCAGGATGAAATATACAACGATCGCCAGTGCGATGGACGTCAGAATCGCGATCGTATTGGAGTGCACCAGCGCGTATAGACCTGTATAGGTCAGATACGCGACAACGCCCATGATCAGGGAACAGATCAGCGGCGCGCCGAACATCTTCAGCATATTCAGACGGCATCCGGAATACCTGAGGACACTTCTCATATTGAAGAAAGCCATCGTGAAGGAGAAGGTCAGCAAGCTGATAATCAATGAATAAGCCTTCAGATCAAGCACCGTGATGCACAGGATCAGGATCGGCGTACTGACGCACAGCCCGTAAAACGCGTTGCGCACACAGATCCGCAGCTTGCCGAGTCCCTGCAGGATCGCGGCCGCGTTCTGCGATACCGAATAGAAGATAATGATAAACGAACCGACGCGGATCAGCTCTCCTCCGCCCGGCTGGCTTGCGAACAGCCAGTTGATGATCGGAACACCGAGTACCGATTCTCCGATCGCCGCCGGAATGCTGACCATAAAGACCATCTTCATCAGCGTCTCAATATGGACCTGAATGCCGTTTTGGTCTTTTTTAGTGATCGCTGTCGCGATTCCCGGAACCAGCATGATGCCAAGCGTACCGAGTGCCGCGATCGGCATATTCGTCAGTACGACGAATTTACCGCTGACCAGGCCCCTCTCCACCTGGATCACGTCCGCCGTATATCCTTTCAGCGGCATCAGCGCGTTGAAAAGCGCAGTGTCAATGATTTCTCTGAGATTGGATACCGTTGCCGCGAACATGATCGGGAAAACAGTCAGGACAAAGATCTTCAGAACGCTCTGCCAGGTTTCCGTAGCGTCCGTGATCGGTGTATTAAAGATGCGGGATTTCTTGCGATAGAAGAAAAAGATTCCCAGAAGGAAGAGCAATCCGGACAGCGCGCCGTATTTCGTACCGTTCGCGGCGTCCTGTGAAGCCTGTTCCAGTACCGGGAAGCGGCCCGCGACCTCAATATTGATGTCGGCGACGGCGCTTACCGTCAGATAAACAAAAAGGATACTGAGTCCCGCGTGGAAGATCTGGTCCAGCAGATCCGCGTACGCGCTCGGTCTGACATCTCCGACCGCCTGATAGGTTCCCCGGATAATGCTGGAGAAAAGCACCATCATCGTGACCGGCGCGAGTACCTGAATCGCCGGCGCCGCGGAGATATCGTTGAACATCTTGCCCGCGATAAAATTCGCTCCGAAATACAGTACGATATAAACCAGAATGCCGATGACAGCCGCATAGATAATGCCGATCCGGAAAACAAGCCGTGCGTTCGCTCTCTCTCCGCGGGCGATTCTCTCGGAAATCATACGGCTGATGGCCGTCGATACGCCCATCGTCGCGAGTGTTATGATAAAGCTGTAGATCTGAAAAGGCAGTCCGTAGATCCCGTTGCCCTGGTTGCCCAGCATGTTGGTCAGCGGAATCCGGTATAAAAGGCCGATCAGTTTGATGACAACGGAAATAACAAGAAGAAATGTCCCTTTCCGGACCAGCTCTGTCGATTTGCCTTCTTTCATCCTGTGACCTGCTTTCCGTCCTCTGCGTCCCGGGAAAGCCCGAGCTTATCCGAGAGGATCTTTTCCTGTTTGGAGAACATCTCTGTCTCCTGCTCTTCCGTCTCATGATCATAACCGAGAAGATGCAGCATGCTGTGAGCCGTCAGGAAAGCCGCTTCCCGCTGCAGGCTGTGGCCGTATTCCGCGGCCTGTGCCTGTACATGATCCCAGGAGATCACGATATTGCCGAGCAATACACGTCCGGTCTCCGGATCCGGCTCCGCTTCGCTTACAGCGCTTCCGGCCTCTCCGGGAGCCATTGTCAGCAGCGGAAAAGAGAGCACATCCGTCGCACTGTCCAGATCACGGTAGGAAGCATTCATCTCCCGAATCGCTTCATCATCCACGATGTTGATCTCGACCTCTGCCGGTGTGTCCACGCCCTCTTCCGTCAGGACCGCCTCCACCGTTTTGTGAAAGAGATTATCCCAGGCTTCCGTCTCCGGAATCCCTTCTATGTCCCATTCTGTAAGTACCAGACAGTCAGCGCTCATTTCCGTGAGCCTCCTTCCTTACGGTCCCACGGTCCATGAGCCGGCTCCGGATGCTCGGATCGCTCATATGCCTCTACGATCCTCTGAACCAGCGGATGACGGACAACGTCCTGTTTGGTAAAGCGGCAAATGCCGATATCCTCAATATCTTTCAGGATATTGACGGCCTGCCGCAGGCCGGATTTCTGTCCCTCGGGCAGGTCGATCTGTGTCAGATCGCCGGTGATGACAACCTTGGAATAGAAACCGATACGGGTCAGGAACATTTTCATCTGCGCCTGTGTCGTATTCTGCGCTTCATCGAGTACAATAAAAGAATGATCCAGCGTGCGGCCGCGCATATAGGCAAGAGGCGCCACTTCAATGACTCCTCTCTCCAGATTGCGGCTGACGGCATCAGGGCCCATCATCTCATATAAAGCATCGTACAAAGGACGCAGATACGGATCGATCTTACTCTGCAGATCGCCGGGCAGGAAGCCGAGCTTCTCGCCTGCCTCGATCGCGGGGCGGGTCAGAATAATTCTGTCCACGTTGCCCTGCTTAAAGGACTGCACAGCCATGGCCATCGCGAGGTATGTCTTACCGGTACCTGCAGGTCCCGCACCGATCGTCAGCGTATTCTTGCGGATCATATCCACATAATGCTTCTGTCCGAGGGTCTTGGGACGGACCGGTTTGCCCTGTTTGGTGAAGCAGACCACATCCGACAGCAGATCCCGCACGTCTTCCTTTGCCTCATCGGCGGAAAGACTGGACAGGTAGTTCACATGCTGCAGTGTAACTGTCTCGCCGGTCAAGGCTACCTGCGCAAGCTTCCGCAGGACGACCGCGGTCTTGTCCGCCTGATCGGGATCTCCCGTCACCAGAAGCCCATCGCTCCGGTTATCAATCGTTACGTTGAAATTCTTCTCCAAAGCGCGGATATTCTCGTCAATATTGCCGAAAATATTGCTGATTGTATCCGCCGGAATCTGTACAAGCTGCTCTGCCATGTCAGATCAGGTTCTGCGACCAGATGCTCATCAGGGCCGCGATTGTTTTGCCGTCCTGGATCTCGCCTCTGCGCACCATCTCGGCGGCTTCATCCAGCGGAAGTATCACAACATCCACACTTTCATCGGCGTCGAGATGCTGTCTCGTAGGAACCAGCTGTGTTGCAGCGTATACGCCCACACACTCCGTGCAGTAGCCGGGCGAAGCATAATAATCGAATAAGTGGGTGAGTTCCATCGGTTTGAATCCCGTCTCTTCTTCTGTCTCGCGCGCGGCGCACTGCTCCATCTCCTCACCGGGCTCCAGCAATCCCGCGGGGATCTCCAGTGTCTCCTTGCCGATCGCGTAACGGTACTGCTTCACCAGGATCACCTCGCCGTTTTCCGTAATCGGAACGACCGCGGCTGCTCCCTGGTGCTTTACGACTTCCCGTTCCGCGAGAATCCCGTTATCGAGCAGCACTTCATCCCTGTATACATGGAGAATCCTGCCGTCAAAAACGAGTTCATGTTTTTTAACTTCCATACAAATCCTGCTTTCTTTCCTATATTGATCGGTTCCGCTTAACGAACAGCCCGCAGAACCGTTTCCTTCTGCTTTGGTTTTTTTAGAAAAAGCCACGGCTATACTGCCCTGTCTTCAGGACATATCTCCGTGGCTTTCTTTCTTGAATGGCTTATTTAGCGTATTCCGTAACTCTTGTCTCGCGAATCAGATTGACCTTGATCTGTCCGGGGTATTCAAGCTCATTCTCGATGCGCTTGGCAACTTCCCTTGCCAGAACCGTCATATCTTCATCGCTGACCTGTCCCGGAATGACCATCAGACGAAGCTCACGGCCCGCCTGGATCGCGAATGTCTTCTCGATACCCTTGAAATCGTTGGCAATCGCTTCAAGCTTCTCCATACGGGTAATATAGCTCTCCAGAGTCTCTCTGCGCGCTCCCGGACGGGCTGCCGAGATTGTATCGGCTACCTGTACGATTACAGCGATCAGGGATTCCGGCTCTACATCTCCGTGATGAGACTCACAGGCATTCACGACGATATGAGACTCTTTGTACTTGCGCAGCAGAGCCGCTCCGATCGATACATGGGAGCCTTCCATTTCATGGTCGACTGCCTTACCGATATCATGCAGGAGTCCGGCACGCTTTGCCATACGTACATCCAGTCCGAGCTCTCCGGCGATCAGTCCGGAAAGCTGTGCTACTTCTACAGAATGCTTCAGGACATTCTGTCCATAGCTTGTACGGTATTTCAGTCTGCCGAGAAGCTTGATCAGCTCGGCATGAAGCCCGTATACATTTGTTTCGAAAGCAGCGGTTTCTCCTTCTTCCCGGATCGTATTGTCGACTTCCTTTTTGGCCTTGGCGACCATTTCCTCAATACGGGCGGGATGGATTCTGCCGTCTACAATCAGTTTTTCAAGTGCGATTCTCGCGATCTCTCTCCGAATCGGATCAAATGAAGAGAGAATCACTGCTTCCGGTGTGTCATCTATTACCAAGTCAACGCCAGTGGCCTGCTCCAGAGCACGAATATTACGGCCCTCGCGGCCAATGATGCGGCCTTTCATTTCCTCACTTGGAAGCGTTACGACTGATACCGTGGTCTCTGCCACGTGATCAGCTGCGCAGCGCTGTATAGCAGTAGTAAGAATTTCCTTGGCCTTCTTAGAGGCCTCGTCCTTCATTCTGGCTTCTTCTTCTTTGATCATGACAGCCATGTCATGCTTGACGTCCTCACGAACAGACTCGAGTAAAACGGTCTTAGCCTGCTCCGCGGACATTCCGGAAACTCTCTCGAGCTCCTGCTGCTGCTGTTCCTGGAACTT
>CACZPA010000278.1 GCA_902782895.1 uncultured Eubacteriales bacterium | reverse complement strand
GACTGCAGGACGCGAAGCATCTCCGGCCGCAGGATTCCATGTGTATCTGAGATTACGCCGACTTTAGTCATAATTCCTCCGTTATACCGCTCTGTTCTTCTAAAACGAAAAGCTGTCCGTCCGTTTAGGGACAGACAGCGTAATTAGCTGTTTGTAGAACCGAATCCTCCGGTACGGCGCTGTTTGACCGGCGCATCGTCATCCGTCAGATAGTATTTCTGCAGAATTCCCTGTGCGAAAGCGTCCCCCTTATGCAGGGACAGCTCCTTGCTGCCGCCGTTATAGATTCCGACCTTGATATGTCCCTCATTGTCGGCGTCCGCGTAATCCGCGTCGATCACCGCGGTAGAATTCAGCAGTCTGACCGAATACTTGAATCCAAGGCTGGAGCGGATATAGATGCCCAGCCAGAATTCTCCCGGCATGCGGATCTTCAGTCCGGTCGGGATCACGGTCTCATCCCCCGGCTTCAGCACAAAATCATACGGTGTCCGCAGATCGTAACCTGCAGAAAACGCCGTTCCTCTCTGCGGGAGAGAAATGGCGTCGTATTCGGCCCGCAGATCGTCTTCCGACGCTACGTTCCCGGCTCCTCCGAGCATCGGGAGGCGATCCTCCCGATACTGGCGAAAGCTTATTTTTTCAAATCGAATCATTCTCAGTTCCTGCGGTCTCTGCGGCTGCCGCCCTGACGGCGTCCGGAGTCGCGGTTCTGATCTCCGCCCTCACGTGGCGGGAGAATCGCCTTGCGGGAAACCTTGACTTTGCCCTGATCATCGATACCGATGACCTTGACCATGATCTCGTCGCCGATCTTCAGAACGTCCTCAACCTTATCGATCCGCTCATAGCTGATCTCGGAGATGTGCAGCAGCGCGTCCTTGCTCGGTGTCAGCTGTACGAAAGCGCCGAATGTGGCCAGACGTACAACCTTCGCGTTGTAGATCTCGCCAACTTCCACATCCTTGGCGATGGACTCGATGATCGCGATGGCCTTCTTGGACATCTCTTCATCCGCGCCGAAGACAAATACATGACCGTCTTCCTCGATGTCGATCTTGGTGCCGGTCTCCGCGATGATCTGATTGATAACCTTACCCTTAGGTCCGACAACCTCACCGATCTTCTCCGGATTGATCTGTGTCTGATAGATCTTAGGAGCATACTGGCTGACGCTCTCACGCGGCTGGGAGATAACCGGCAGCATGATGTTGTTCAGAATATACTCACGAGCGGTACGGTTGCGTCTGATCGCACCTTCGATGATCGCGCGGGTCAGTCCGTGGATCTTGATATCCATCTGGATCGCCGTGATACCCTTGAAGGTACCGGCAACCTTGAAGTCCATATCGCCGAAAAAGTCTTCCAGGCCCTGGATATCGGTCAGCAGGATGAAATCATCCTCTGTCTCACCTGTTACCAGACCGCAGGAAATACCGGCTACCGGAGCGGAAATCGGAACGCCCGCTGCCATCAGCGCCAGTGTGCTGCCGCAGATGGAGCCCTGGGAGGTGGATCCGTTAGAGCTCAGAACTTCGGAAACCAGACGAATCGCGTACGGGAAATCGTCTACGGAAGGAATAACCGGGAGCAGCGCACGCTCGGCAAGCGCTCCGTGTCCGATCTCACGACGTCCGGGTCCGCGGCTCGGGCGGGTCTCTCCTACAGAGTAGGAAGGCATATTGTAGTGATGGATATATCTCTTGGTCTCTTCGAGCTCATCCAGACCGTCCAGCTTCTGCTGCTCGCTGATCGCGCCAAGCGTAGCGACCGTCAGAACCTGCGTCTGTCCGCGCTTGAACAGTCCGCTTCCGTGTGTACGGGGCAGGATGTCGATTTCGGCAGACATCGGACGGATCTCGTCCATCGCACGTCCGTCAGGACGCTTGCCGTCGATCTTGATCATCTTGCGGACCGTCTTCTTCTCATACTGGTAAACAGCGTCCGCGACGTTAGCGTTGTAGATCTCCTGCTTGTCTTCCGGAAGTGTCGCGATATACTGCTCGAATTCCTCGGTCAGAGCCGCGACAGCTTCTTCTCTCTTTGTCTTGTCATCGGTAAAGACAGCGACTTCCATGCGCTCTTGCGGAATGACTCTCTCGAGATCCGCGACAACCTCGGCCGGAATAACATGCTCCTGATAAGCATGCTTCGGCTTGCCGACTTCGGCAACGATCTCGTTGATAAAGGCAACGATCTTCTTATTGACTTCATCACCGAAGAAAATCGCTTCCAGGACCTTATCCTCAGGCACTTCCTTGGCACCGGCCTCGATCATGACGACCTTATCCGCTGTAGAAGCAACCGTCAGATTCAGCTCGCTCTTCTCACGCTGGGCGGAAGTCGGGTTGATGACCAGCTCGCCGTCCACCAGGCCTACGGAAACGGCTCCGATCGGTCCGTCAAACGGGATGTCAGAGATCGATACCGCGATAGAGGAACCGACCATCGCCAGGATCTCGGGCGCACAGTCCTGATCGACGCAGAGCACGGTGTTAACGAGCGCTACGTCGTTGCGGTAGTCCTTGGGGAACAGAGGACGCATCGGACGGTCGATGCAGCGCGCGGTCAGAACGGCGTTCTCTGTCGGACGTCCTTCTCTCTTTACAAAGCTTCCGGGGATCTTGCCGACGGAATACAGTCTCTCTTCATAATCTACGGACAGCGGGAAGAAATCGATGCCTTCCCGAGGCTGCTTGGAAGCAGTAGCTGTAGACAGCACGCAGGTGTCTCCGTAATACAGCAGGACCTCTCCGTTCGCCTGCTCCGCGACCTTTCCGATGACCGCACGCAGTGTGCGTCCCGCAAGCTCCATTGTGAATTCTCTTACCATGTTTTTTTCTTTTCCTTTCCTATACCTTTACTTCCAACACAGAAAAGCACCCGCTTTTCTGCAAAAACAGGGCGGATGCAATAACTACACCCGCCCTTGTCGGCTTAGTTTGCTTCCGAAAAGAACCCCGTGATCAACGTCTGATGTTCAGGCGCTTGATCAGCTCACGATACTTTTCGATATCCTTGGACATCAGATAATCAAGGAGTCCACGTCTCTGTCCTACCAGCATCAGCATGCCGCGGCGGGAATGATGGTCCTTCTGATGTTCCTTCAGATGAGCAGTCAGATGATTGATACGCTCTGTCAGCAGCGCGATCTGTACGGAAGTGGAACCGGTGTCCTTCTCGTTCGCACCGAACTCCTTAACGATCTCCTGCTTTCTTTCCTTAGTCATTACTAAATCCTCCGTTAAATAATTTAATGATCGCCGACAGCTTCGCAAAGGTTGGAGATTCCGAAAGCGAAGCCGTGGTTCACTCACGAAATGAGATTATAGCATGCGGGAAAGCAAATGTAAAGACTTAAAAACAGTTTTTTCATCAAATTTGCAGATTTCCCGCCGTATAATGCCGGATCAGATCACGCGGACTCTGAGAACGCCTTCCTGCGCGGCAACAGCGGCGACCGTCGCGTCGGACGGCTTCTCGGAAACATCCAGGATCGTCGCCGCGAGGTCCTTACGGCTGCGGTTGTTCATGTTCTCGATGTTGATCCCCTGCTCGCCCAGAACCTGTGTAATCTTGCTGACCATGGACGGAATATTCTTATGCAGAACCAGAATACGCGCCGCAGAGGTCATCACTCCCATGTCGCAATCCGGGAAATTGACGGAATGCAGGATCTCGCCTCTCTCCAGATATCCGCGGATCTCGGAAGCAGCCATCTCCGCGCAGTTGTCCTCGGACTCTTCGGTAGAAGCGCCCAGATGCGGGATCGCAATCACGTTCCTGGCGCTGAGAATATCTGCGCTCGGGAAATCCGTAACATACTTGGCGACCTTGCCGGACTCCAGAGCCGCGATCAGAGCAGGCTCATTGATGATGCCGCCGCGTGCGAAGTTCATAATGCGAACGCCGTCCTTCATGCCGGCGATTTCTTTCTCGCCCAGATAGTCCTTAGTCTGCGGTGTCAGCGGAATATGGATGGAGATGTAATCCGCCTCCGCCAGAGCGGCCGTAAGATCGGTGCCATGGCTTACACGGCTGTCGATGCTCCATGCAGCGTTGACCGATACATACGGATCATATCCGATTACATGCATATGCAGACGCGCGGCAAGGTTGGCCAGAGGTCCGCCGATCGCGCCAAGTCCGATAACAAGAAGGGTCTTGCCCTGCAGCTCGTAACCCGCGAAACGGGACTTGTTGGCCTCGATCTCCTTCTCCGCGTCCGGATTGCCCACCAGCGTCTTGGCATATTCGATACCGCCGATTACGTCACGGGCGGAAAGAAGCATTCCAAGAATCGTCAGCTCTTTAACAGCGTTCGCGTTAGCTCCGGGCGTATTGAAAACTACGATACCGGCATCGCTGCAGCGGTCAATCGGAATATTATTCACGCCGGCACCTGCACGCGCGATACACGCGAGCTCCGGATTGAATTCGAGATCATGCAGCTTGGCACTGCGGACAAGAATCGCGTCCGGATTCACTACGGAATCCGAATACTCGTATGTGGAATCAAAGACCTTGAGCCCTGCCTGCGAAATCTTGTTGAACAGCTTGACTTTCATGGAAACTCCTCCTGTCTTATGCATAATTATTTGCAAAAAAGCGTACCGTTATAGAATAAACCCATTCCAGGGATTTGTCAATGATTATTTATCCTCGATCTGCCAGTCTATCGGCGTCATCCCGTTCTGTGCCAGGAACTCATTGGCCTTGCGGAAATGCCCGCAGCCGAAGAATCCGTTGTACGCAGAAAGCGGACTCGGATGCGCGGCTTCGAGGATCAGATGCCGCGGCTCGGTGATCAGTTTCTTCTTCTCCCGCGCATTGCGTCCCCACAGCATAAAGACAACAGGCCTCTCCCGTCTGTTGAGCATACGGATTATATCATCCGTGAAGTACTCCCACCCCATCCCGCGGTGGGAATTGGCGATTCCAGCCCGGACCGTCAGCACCGCGTTGAGCAGCAGCACGCCCTGATCCGCCCATTTCTTCAGATATCCCGTATGCGGAATATAGCATCCCAGCTCATTCTGCAGCTCTTTATAAATATTCTGCAGCGAAGGCGGAACGTCAATTCCCGGCTTTACGGAAAAGCTGAGTCCGTGCGCCTGCCCAGGTCCGTGATAGGGATCCTGCCCGAGGATCACGACCTTAACCTGCGAATACGGCGTGAAATGCATCGCGTTGAAAATATCATACATGTCAGGATAGATGACCCTTGTCTGATATTCTGTCCGCAGGAAATTATGCAGCTTCAGATAATAATCCTGCTGAAACTCCGGCTGCAGCAGTTCTTCCCAGTCATTTGCGAAATGTGCTCCCATGTTTACTCCATCCAGATCTGTTTTTCCGCCTGAATCCACTGTCCGGAAGCCGCGGACTGCTCCGTCAGAAGTCCCAGATAACGGTCCTGCATCGCCTCCGCGAGGCTGTAGAAAGCCGGTCCGCCCTCCAGATATTCGCCCATCTTCCGCATGCAGGTCGCCACAGCGATCTCATCGTCGCTGAGTCTCGCCGGCATAAACGGATTCTTGTACACAAAGCCCTCCGCCCCGCGAATTCCCCGCAGGAAAAGCCCTTCCAGATTCGTACCGGAGCCGGTCATCATCCTGTCCAGACTGTAATACATCGGCGTCTCATAGTCCTTCATCCAGCGGACCTCGTTATCATAGATCTCGCCCTTCGTCCCGCGGAAATTGTAATGTGTCTTGCGGAACCACGCGCGGCACTGATCGCCCTCCAGATCGTTGAAGGCCTGCTTGTCGCCGTAATCGAGCTGGAAGACCATCTGCTTCACCTCGATCATTTCTTCTTTCACAGGGTCTCCGGCACGTGTAGGGCTGGCCAGACGCTGATGCACATATTCCTTGCCCCATACAAGAGGCAGCTGCATGCCTGTGCCAAGGGCCTTACGGTGCACGCTGATCGCATGGTAACCGTTCGGCAGCTGCAGCCGGCTCTGATAAACCGTCCCGATCTGTCCGGACCGAGCGACCGCGATTCTTGCGGCTGTCTCCGGCTGGAACTGATACTGCTCCGCGACCTGTATCTTCGCGTCGCGGCAGGCTTCATACATCGCCGTAAGCTCCTCTACGGTGTCGCCCAAGGCTGTTTCCATAAGGACGGGGACATTTTTTCCGGCAAGCTCCTGTACCATTCTGCTCGCCACTCCGCCCCTGCGCGTGATCGCGACGATGACAAAATCCGGCTTTGTGGCCAGAAGTCCGTCGACATCTGAATACAAAGGATATCCCCATGCGGCAGCGTTCTGCCTTCCCGCTTCAGAATGCCACACAACGCCTGTAATCTCAAAAAGCTCCGGCAGCGCTTCAGCCGCTCGTACGAAAAATCCCATCCTCCAGCCTGTTCCGATCAGTCCGATCTTATATCTTCCCATGGCGGTGCCCCCTTTTTTCGGTCTAATATACCGATATTATACCCGGAAGTATCTCTGTTTGCAAGGAAGATCCCGATGATTGGGGTTTTCCTTTACTTTTCCCGTAAATCTGATATAATAATGCCAAAACAATCAGTATTATATATTTTTCCATAAGGAGGTCACTTCATGTCCGGAATCGACCGTCATGAGACTGTAGTTCCTTTTTCTCCCGTAAACGAGATCTGGGACGCGTACTCTCCCTTCTCCATCGGTAACGGAGAATTTGCCTTTACTGCCGATATCACTGGTCTGCAGACGTTTTCTTCCTTCTATGAGCCGGGCATCCCTCTGCTCACCGAAGCGCAGTGGGCCTGGCACACCACCCCTTACAGCGAAGAACAATACGCGTTCGATTATCATCATATGGCCAGGGTTCTGTATTCCAACGGCACAAGGGATGTACCTTATACGACAAGGCCCGGTTATCAGAACAAAGAATATGACTGGCTCCGTAAGAACCCGCACAAATTCCACATGGGACGTCTTTCGTTCCTTTTCCCGGGGACTGATTCCGTACCGGACTACAAATCGATCGAATCCCCTTATCAGAAGCTTTCGCTCTGGGAAGGCGTGCTGACAAGCCGTTTTGGCTGGCAGGGCGAATCCGTCGAGGTCCGCAGCTGGGTCCATCCCTCTCACGACATGCTCTGCCTGATCATCCGCTCTCCTCTCTTCAGCAAAGGACTGAAGCTCGCGCTGGATTTCCCCGCGCCTTATTATGGCCGCACCGGAGCGGACTGGGAGCATCCGGAATCGCATACCAGCGCGATCACGAAGCAGAATCCATCCCGAACCGAAATCCTCCGCGTCATGGACCGTGACCGTTATTTTGTCACGCTTCTGACCGGCAAAGATACACATGTAAGCCGCACGATGCCGCACCATTTTGAGATTCAGAACGACGGCGACGTCCTTGGACTGCAGATTCTTTTCACGCCGCAGCCCGCGGTCGACGATCTGCCGGGCCTTCCGGACTGCCTGCGGGATACGGTCTCCCATTGGGAGAAATTCTGGAACCAGGGCGGTTTTATCCGGATCGGCGGAGGCGGCGAACAGGGACATGAGCTGCAGAGACGTATCCTTCTCAGCCAGTACCTGACCGCGATCAACTGTTCTGGAAGCTTACCGCCGCAGGAGACCGGATTGACCATGAACAGCTGGTTCGGCAAATTCCACATGGAGATGCATTACTGGCACGCGGCGCATTTTGCCTTATGGAACCGTCCGGAGCTTCTGGAGCGCAGTCTCTGGTATTATCAGGCGATTCTGCCCAAAGCCCGGGAGCTTGCGGCCGGTCAGGGATATCTGGGTGCGCGCTGGCCTAAGATGACCGATCCGTCCGGTATCGACAGTCCCTCTCCGATCGGGCCTCTTCTGATCTGGCAGCAGCCGCATCCAATCTATTATGCCGAGCTGATCTACCGTGCCCGTCCGACCCGGGAAGTCCTGAACACTTACCGGGATATCGTCCTCTCGACGGCTGAATTCATGGCTGATTATGTCCGTTGGGATGAAGGCCGCAACTGTTATTGTCTCGGGCCGGGCATGATTCCGTCCCAGGAAAACCATAACGCGCGGCTTGTAGTGAATCCTCCATATGAGCTGGAATACTGGGCTTATGGGCTGAATACGGCAAATAAGTGGCTTACCCGGCTTGGAGAGCCGGAGAATCCCGAATGGACCCGGATCGCCGCCTATATGGCTCCGCCTCCGATCAGTAAGGACCTCTATCTTGCCCATGAAAGATGTCCTAATACCTATACAGAGCTCTTTAACCGTGATCATCCGTCCATGACCGCTGCCTTAGGAATGCTTCCCGGCCGCAGCATCAATCCCGTCATTATGGAAAAGACGCTGGATATGGTCTTAAACGGCGGCTGGCAGATGGACGAGTGCTGGGGATGGGATTTCCCGATGCTCGCGATGTGCGCGGCACGGCTTGGCCGGCCCCAGACGGCTGTACGCTGCCTGCTGTTCAATTCCAGGAAGAACGTCTATCTGAACAACGGTCACAACCGTCAGGCAGATCGCACGGATATTCCTGTATATCTGCCCGGAAACGGCGGACTGCTGCTTGCCTGCGGCATGATGGCGGCCGGATGGGACGGCTCGAGCGAGCCGGTGCCCGGCTTCCCGAAGGACTGGGATGTCCAGTTTGAAAACATCCTGCCTCTGCCTTGATTCCAACTTTTAAGGAGAACTGCTATGAAAAAAATGCCGTCCGCGATACTTCCTCTCTATGGCGTTGTCTGCATAAAGGAGGATCTGTGATGGAAATCTGGGCTGTTGTTCCGGCAGGCGGTTCCGGCAGCCGGATGCACTCCGCCGTCAAAAAGCAGTT
>CACZPA010000277.1 GCA_902782895.1 uncultured Eubacteriales bacterium | reverse complement strand
TGCACCAACTGGACAGACGCTCTGAAGGAGAAATGGACTGCTACTGCGACTGCCAAGACGAATGAAGAGATGGAGAAGAATCTGCTTGACTACTGCAACCAGTATGTCAATGAAGACTGCATGTTCTGGCCTTGCTACACCTCCACTTCTATGGTATATTATCAGGATTACTACCATGAGAAACTGGAAGCGGCAGCTGTAAACTGCGGCTATGATCCGTTCTGCATCTCCAAGGACGCAGGTAAATAATTAACAAGTATACTGTTCGGCATTCCGTCCGGCAGACCGATGATCGGCCAGACGGAGCATAACAGATCCGTACAACCGAGAGAAGCCGTTGTGTAAAGGTAGACAATCATCTGAAACAGCGGCTTCTTTCTGAAAAAACATGTTTTAAAGCAATAGACTAAGGCGGAAAGGAGCATGCATATGAGAAGAAAAAGATTCATGGCTTTTCTCTGTCTGCTTCTGTTCAGCCTGAGCCTGATTTGCTGTTCATCGCCTAAACCGCAAGATTCCGCAGCCAGCGACATAGTTCCGGAAGCGGAGCGCGGCGGCGATGTGGTTCTTCATCTGGAAAGCATTAAGGAGTTTTTCAATCCGTATAAACAGAGCACGATGAACAGTTTTGCGTGGCCGTGCTATGAACCGCTTGCCTGGTATAAAGGCGCGACGCAGGAATATGTCCCGATGCTCGCGGAAAGCTGGGAGCGGGATGACCGCGAACACTCCCTGACCGTGCATGTGCGGCAAGGCATTTCCTTCTCCAACGGGGATCCGCTGACGGCGCAGGACGTGTATTTCACACTGCAGTCCCGAATCGAATTCGGAACGCAGTCGGTTATCGGCAATCCCAGACGGATCGAGCTTGTCGACGACTATACCGTTAAAGTATACTGGCAGGATTATTCCATGAACTATGAGCTTTGGGTTCTGACGCAGTATATTTTTTCAAAGGAAGTCTACGACGCAAAAGGCCTGGACTGGATGCTCAACAACATGGTTGGAACCGGCCCGTATATCATGAGTGAGTATACACCCGACGTAGTCCTGAAATTCGTCCGGAATCCCGATTACTGGGGCGAAAAACTCCCGCAGCCGGAAACGATCACGTTCCGCTGCATGACGGACAGTACAGCCATTACAGCCGCGTTCCTGGAGAAAGAGATCGACAAGCTGTCTATCTCGGATGAAGTCCAGATCCGGACAATACAGGAGGCGGGTTATCAGGAAGTGGAGCTGCCTTATTCACAGGGCTTTCAGTTCTATGCGATTCCGATTACACTGGATCCGGACGCGCCGCTTTCCAGGATAGAAGTGCGGCAGGCTCTGTTCCTCTACGGAATCGACTGGGACAGAATGGCGGAGATGTGCGGTGGTACAAAAGCTTATCATACGAGCGCGATCGGCCTGCATGAGAGTCCTTATTATTCCGCGGAAATCGAGCAATGCAGCTATGATCCGGACAAAGCCGCCAAGATGCTCTCGGACGCCGGATATCCGGACGGATTCGATGTCACGATTTACGGCATGGGCGGGTATGCCGCGCCGCTTGAGACATTCCTGCAGTCCGAACTGAAGAAGCTGAATATTAACGCGGAAATCCGGGATACGGATTTTTCGACCGTACAGGGCGATTATCTGAGCGGCAAAGAAGCTACGACAGGAATCACGATCTTCGCGCAGTCTGTTGTTTCGGAACAGCAGCTTGACAGATTTGTGAAGCATTTCAGCCCGTTTAACGCGACAGCCTCTGGTTGTACAAATTGGACCAAGGAATTGGAGAATGAGTGGAAAGCCGTACTCGCGGCCCGTTCCGAAGAAGAACTGGAAGAGCGGCTGCTTGCGTACTGCGACGACTACGTGAACGGGCAGTGTCTGTTCTGGCCCTGCTATACGGCACCCAATGCGGTTTTCTTCCAGCCGTCCTACACAGAAGCGAAAGAAGCGTCCGCCGTCAACTGCGGATTCGATCCTCTCTATATTTTCAAGGATACAGAATAATACAGGGCTGCTTCTGCGGCTCTGAGAATCATCAAAGGAGTTTTTGATGGGTAAATATATACTTAAGAGACTGTTACAGATGGTAGTTGTAATGCTGCTGGTCTCTTTCCTGACTTATGTTCTCATCGGCATTATGCCCCGCGATCCGATCTATTCCCTGTACGGATCGGACGTAACGCCGGCCGAGTACGAAGTTATCTATCACAGGATGGGACTGGACAAGCCGGTAATCGTCCGTTACTTCAACTGGCTGATCAATTTCTTCAAGGGCGACCTGGGAACTTCTTACGCCTATCATATGCCGGTTATGGAGATTATCGGACAGAAGATCGGTGTTACGCTGTATCTGTCCATCGTATCGACACTGATTTCTTTCCCGCTTGGCATGCTTTTCGGTATTATTACGGCTGTCAAACGCGGCAAATGGCAGGATACGACGCTGACGCTTATCGCCAATATCTCGGCAAGTATACCGGGATTCGTCATCGCGATTGCGCTGCTGTACCTGTTCTGCATTAACTGGAAGGTCCTTCCGTCCCGCGGATTCACCTTCCCCTGGGATAATTTCGGAGAACATATCCGGCAGATCATCCTTCCGATGTTCTGTCTGTCCCTCGGCGGCATCGCCGGCATCACCAGGCAGACCCGTTCCAGCATGCTGGAAGCGATGCGTCAGGACTATGTCCGGACCGCGCGATCCAAAGGTCTGCAGGAGAATTACATCATCAGCAAGCATGTCCTGAGAAACGGCCTGATCCCGATCATTACGCTGATCGGCGGCAGACTGGCCGGTATGATCGGCGGCTCTGTCTTCATCGAGAACGTTTTCTCGATCCCCGGCATGGGCACGCTGATGGTCAACTCCGTCAACCAGATCGACGTACCGGTCATCCAGGCCTGCGTTCTGATGACTTCGGCCTGCATGTGTCTGGCGTTCTTTATCACGGATATGCTGTATCTCGCGGTCGATCCGCGTATTTCGCTGAAGTAAGGAGGCAGAGACGATGAATACGAATCCAGAAACCGTCGCAAAGAAGACGACAAAACAGATTCTGTCAGAGAAGCTCACTGCCTTCCGTAAATTCATGCGGGTCATGACCAGCCGTAAGATCGTTGTTGTCGGCATTATCGGCACACTGTTCTTTATTCTGGTAGCGATTTTCGCACCGCTCATCGCACCGCAGGATCCCAACTTGATCACGATGGACGGCAAGCTCCAGGCATTTTCTTCCGCGCATTGGTTCGGCACGGACTATCTGGGCCGTGACCTGTACTCCAGGCTGGTATACGGTACGCGCGTATCGATTCTGACAGGTGTTATCTCCACACTGATGGCCGTTATCGTCGGTTCTTTCCTCGGAATGCTCGCGGCGTACTGCGGCGGCATCGTGGACAAGATCCTGATCGGCTACTGCGAAGTCTTCAATTCGATTCCGGGCATCGCGCTTTCCCTGACCTTGATCACGCTTTTCGGCGGCGGCATGATGAACATGGCCTTCATCCTGATGGTAACAGGCATTCCCGGCTTCCTGCGGATGATGCGCGCATCAAGCCTTACGGTTATGAACAGTGACTACATCCTGGCGGCCAAGCTGTCCGGTCAGTCCCGGCTGAAACAGCTGTATAAGCACGTTTTCCCGAACGCGATCTCTCCGATCATCGTTATGGCGACGCAGCACGTCGGAATGACGATCATGATGGAGTCCGGACTGAGCTTCCTGGGCGTCGGTATCAAGATCCCGACCGCTTCCTGGGGTTCCATTATCAATGAAGCAAGACCGTATCTGATGATCGATCCCTGGTACGTTCTGCTTCCGTGTATCTGCCTGGCGCTTTTGATTATCAGTCTGAACCTGCTCGGCGACGGTATCCGCGACGCGCTGGATCCCTCGCTCCGCGGTGAGTCCTGAGAAAAGGAGGCAGCAAAATGAGTGAAAACAATGTAGTTAATAACGAAGCCTATACTGTCTCCGAGGGAAATCTTGTCGAGGCCAGGAACATCGTCACGACATTCCCGTACGACAGAGAAAGACGGATCACGGCTGTTGACGGCGTATCCATTCATCTGAAAAAAGGCGAGATCGTCGGCCTGGTCGGCGAGTCCGGTTCCGGCAAATCCGTTACTTCCATGAGTATCCTGCAGCTGATCCTGCCTCCCGGC
>CACZPA010000276.1 GCA_902782895.1 uncultured Eubacteriales bacterium | reverse complement strand
GAGCCCATAAAGATTTCGGTTCTGTTGGAGGGGATCACAAAGCCGTCCAAGCTGACGCTGACGCTTGTGTACTGTGGGCATGAGAATACCTATCCGGTCTGGGTCTATCCGGATGAAAAATCTGTCTGCCCGGACAATGTATATGAATGCCGTACACTGGACGAGAAAGCGGTCCGTACCCTGCAGGAGGGCGGGGATGTATATCTGTCCCCCGACAGCACGCCACAGGCCCTGCCGCACTCCATCAAAGCGCAATTCAGTCCGGATTTCTGGTCAGTCTGTACTTTCCCGCAGCAGGAAGGCGGCATGGGGCAGCTGATCGATACGGATCACCCGATCTTCCAGAGCTTCCCGACGGAAAGCTATAATAACTGGCAGTGGTGGCCGATGGCGAATCAGCGTGCGATGATTTTGCCGGAACGGATCCGGTGCATCGTTACGGAGATGGATTCCTATGCGTTCCTGCGTCCCATGGCGAAGCTTTTCGAGTGCCGTTGTGAGCAGGGCAGGCTCATGGTCTCGTCCCTGAATCTGCACAATCTCCGGCAGTTTCCGGAGGCCCGCGCATTGCAGAAAGCCATCTATGACTATATGGCATCTCCCGGTTTCGCTCCGGAGCAGAAACTGTCCCTGTCCTGGATCCGGACTCTCTTTCAGAAAACACAATAAAGCCAGTCAGTAAAACCGCAAGCATAGGATGTTTTACTGATTCGATGAGAAACCTTGGTCCTGATCCAAAAATGACCGTTAGAAAGAATAGGAGCCGTGAATCACGCGCTTATGTGACGTGTTTTCACGGCTCCTGTTATATAGTCTTTTTGAATGATCTTGTAAAACAATCCGCTCAGGAATCCTTTTCCTCAGCCTTTTCCGCATTGTAGATGACTTTCCTGGTGCCCGGCTCGATCCGGTCGATGTTTTTATAGGAATCGTTGCCGACCGGGAGCTCTTTCCTGGACAGCCGGTGGTTCAGCAGACTGTCGATCAAGGAGTAGATCAGGAAGAAGACCGGTACGCCGAGCAGCATTCCCCAGAATCCGAAAAGTCCGGCGCCGACGATGATCGAGAACATGATCCAGAATCCGTTGATGCCGATCGTATTGCCGAGGATCTTCGGGCCGATCAGATTGCCGTCGATCTGCTGCAGGATAATGATCATGATGAGGAAGATCAGGCATTTGACAGGGCTGACCATCAGGATGATCAAGGCACTTGGTATCGCGCCGATCAGCGGACCGAAGAACGGTATGATATTGGTCACGCCGACAAACGCGCTGACCAGCAGCGGATACGGGATCCGCAGGATCAGGCAGCTGATGTAGCAAAGCACGCCGATAATCGCGGAATCGATCACTTTGCCGACCAGGAAGCCCTGGAAGGTATGGTCCGCGAAAGCGATGACCTTACGGATCCGGGCAGCGGTTTCAAGCGAGAAAAGACTGTAGAGGATGCGTTTCGCTCCAGCAGTAAATGTCTCCAGATTACCAAGAATGTAGACGGAGATGATAATGCCGAGGATAAGGTTATAGATGCCTTTGAGCGCGACATAGACTCCGGAAGTGACGTTTGTCAGGATCGTGCCGATCCGGGGAATCAATACGTCCTGAACCCATGTCTGCAGCTGCGTCTGTATGGATTCCAGCACCTGATTCGCGTACTGTTCGACCTCAGGATAGTTGACGAACAGTCTTCCGATCCAGCCTTCCATGGTTTCAAAATACTTTGGAATGTTGTTGATCAGCAGATTGACCGTGCTGTACAACTGCGGCATGACCATATAGATCAAGGACGCCAGAATCACGATCAGTACGATCTCCGAGAACAGAACAGCGATATATCTTACCGCGCGGGAAGGATGCGGAGCCTTGCCTTTCTTACGGGAGATTTTCGCCGCGATCGGATTCAGAATCTTTTTCTCGATCAGACGCATCAGCGGTGCGAGCAGGTAAGAGAAACCGATACCCCACAGGAACGGGCTGATGATCTTGATGAAATTGCGCAGAAAATCACGGACCGTGGGCAGAGCCTCCAGAATCTTACTGAAAAGAAGGCCTGCCGCGATCACGCAAAATGCTGTAATTCCCCAGTACAGATACTTCTTATCCCACTTGAAATTGAGTTTCATACTAGTTTTTACTTGCCGGACGCGATAGCCGCGGCTTTTGCCAGTGAAATGTTGTTGTCCCGCGCTATTCTCGCGAGATCCTCATACTCCAGTTTGCTGCGCTCAGTGCCGAATCCGGAGGCCTTCTTACGGCGAACAATACCGTAAGGGGTTTCAATTGTCTCCATCTCGCGGTTCAGCGTATGGCGGGCGCTTGTATATTCCCGGACACCAAGTGTCGTCGTGTGCTTAAAGATCAGCTGCAGCATTTTGTCTTTGGCATCGGTGCGGCACATAACCTCGAGCAGAAGTCCGGGACGGTTTTTCTTCATGCCGATCGGGATCGTATAGACGTCAAGAGCTCCGCCTTCCCAGAAACGCTCTGTGGCAAAACCGATCGCTTCGGCTGTCATGTCATCGATAGTGCAGACAAGCTCGGTCACAGTCTCGCGCTGGCCTTCTGTTTCGCCCAGCATCGCCCGTACGCAGTTAGCCTGCTCAAAATCCTTATGGCCCATACCGTATCCGATCGCGGAGACGGTCATGACCGGCATCTGTACGAAAGCTTTGACAAAATGCTTAAGCAGCGCGGCGCCGGTGGGCGTGCAGAGTTCGCTCTGAATGTGTCCGCTGTAGATCGGAACGTCCCGCAGGATGTAAGCGGTGGCGGGAGCGGGGACCGGCAGAATGCCGTGCGCGCAGTGCACATGACCGCTTCCGACATTGATCGGCGAAGCAAGAATCTGCTCCGGAGCGATCTCATGCATCAGCATGCAGACCGCGGCTACATCCGCTACAGCGTCCATCGTGCCAACCTCATGGAAATGAATCTCTTCAATCGGCATATTGTGCGCGTGACTCTCCGCTTCAGCGATCAGAGTATAGACGGCGGTGATGTCGGCTTTGACGGCGTCGTCGACCGCAAGGGTATCGATAATCGCCTGAATATCTGCAAGATGCGCGTGATGGTGATGATGCGCATGCTCGTGGTCATGTTCATGGTCGTGCTCGTGTTCATGCTCGTGGTCATGTGCATGCTCATGATCGTGTTCGTGCTCGTGTTCATGGTCGTGCTCATGGTCGTGCTCATGTTCATGATCATGATGATGCGCTTGTTCTTCCATCAGATCGGCTTCGTCGACACCGTTCACCGTGATCTTGGAATGCGTCCCATAGATATCGCATTTTACGGAAGGAATCGCTTCCATATGAATGCCGGGCAGTCCAAGCGTGTTGACGCGGGCGACAAAAGCTTCCCTGTCAGGAAGGAGCTCCAGCAGTGCAGCGGTCAGCATATCGCCTGCCGCGCCCATGCTGCAGTCAAGATAAAGTGTTTTCATTCGGCTGATTCTCCTGTCTGTAAAGATTTGGTATTATCAGCTTCTCAGGATTCGCGGATCTTAATAGATTCAATGACGGGCTGGTCAGCCGGCGCGATGCTTCCGTTATTATCTATCGGGCGGGCATCCTGGCAGATACGGTCGATGACGTCCATGCCGCTTGTTACGTGGCCGAACGCCGCATACTTTCCGTCCAGGAAAGTAGCGTCCTGATGTACGATAAAGAACTGGGAGCTTGCGGAATCATAAGATTTGGAACGTGCCATGGAGATCGTCCCACGGGTATGGGACAGCGTGTTTTTGACACCGTTTACGAGGAATTCACCCTTGATAGTCTCATCGCTTCCGCCGAAACCTGTCCCTTCCGGATCTCCGCCCTGTGCCATGAAGCCGGCCATGATACGATGGAACGTCAGACCGTCATAGAATCCGCTCTTGGAGAGCTTTACAAAATTCGCGACGGTGATCGGTGCCATTTCGGAATCCAGTTCGACAGTAACGGTGCCGTAATCTTTGATGGTGATATCTGCGTAAATCATTTTCTTTGTCCCTTTCCATGGTGCAGTAATGAGAAGTACGATAATACAGACCAGAATGCATCCTCCTAAAAGAATCCCGATCTTCTGACCGGCTGACAGATGTTTGGCTTTGATCTTCTGAGACATCATTAGGTCCTTCCTTTTCTTTCAGAGTAGAATACAGTCTTATTGAATTATAGCACAATCTGCCCGAAGAAGGAAGTGGTTTTGCATATTCCTTCGCGGATTTGCTTGTATTTTTCCGGTATCTATTATATAATAAGTAGTCTGAACCGATGAAAGGAGCTGCCGGATTTATGGGAGAAAAGAAAGCATTGTACCGTACAACTACAGAGATCGACTTTTCCGAGTATCAGAAGCTCTGTAACGCTGTAGCGGGAGCGCACACCAGATACTGGATCACGTTTGCGCTGTTTGAATTCGCAATTCTCGTCATCGCTTATCTGTATTTCCGGAACGGCAAGACGCCGATCGCGCTTATATTCGTCGGATGCGCGGTTGTCTTCCCGCTGGTGTTCATGCTGAATCAGTACAGGATCCAGCATAAAGCGTATTATTCCAGTAAAAACGTGAAGAATATGACGGTGGACACCACGTTCTACAGCGATTATCTGATGACGCGGACATCCGGCAACGAGACACGTCTGAAGTATTCGGAGATCTACCGGATTCTGGAGACGAAGACCAATTTCTACGTTCTGACAGCCGCGAATCAGGGGACGATACTGGTCAAGAAAAACTGTTCACCGGCACTCATCGCTTTTCTGCGGGAACTGAAAAACGAGTACGGACGGTAAGATACGGAGGTTAGAGTATGCTCGACGTTTGTCTGCTAGGTACAGGCGGGATGATGCCGCTGCCCGGGCGTCATCTGACAGCATGTATGGTCCGTGCGGAGGGGACTTCGCTGCTTGTGGATTGCGGTGAGGGGACCCAGGTTACGCTGCGGCGGCAGGGATGGAGCTTTAAGCCGATCGATGCGATTTTCTTCACACATATGCACGGAGATCATGTCGCGGGGCTGCCGGGATTGCTCCTTACGATCGGGAACGCGGGACGTACAGAGCCCGTCCTGATCTATGGCCCTAAAGGGACGGGACGTGTCGTACGCGGGCTGATGATGGCCGCTCCGGAGCTTCCTTTCCCGGTAGAAATCCATGAGATCGGGGAGACGGAGATCATGGCAGGTACACTGTATGTGCGGTCTTTCCGCGTCGATCATAATGTGCCCTGTATGGGATACAGGATTGAGCTGAGGAGACGGCCGGAGTTTCAGCCGGAGAGAGCAAGAGCACTCGGCGTGCCGCTGCGGGCCTGGAATCCTCTGCAGAAGGGCAATACGGTTGAGATAGACGGTGTGACATATACACCGGACATGGTGCTCGGAGAGGCGAGAAAAGGCCTTACGGTCTGCTATTGCACGGATACCCGTCCGACACCTTCGATTATCGAAGGGGCAAGGGACGCGGATCTTTTCATCTGCGAGGGCATGTACGGAGAAGAGGAGAAAAAAAGCCGTTCCAGAGAATATAAACATATGACATTCCGGGAGGCGGCCGTTCTCGCGAAGGCGGCAAACGCGAAGGAGCTCTGGCTGACACATTTCAGTCCGTCCCTGATGCATCCGCAGGATGTGCTGGGAGAAGCAAGAGAGGTCTTCGCGAACAGCTTTGTCGGAAGGGAACGCATGACGAAGATACTGAAATATGATGAAACAGAAAGCTAAGATTCTGGCGATAGAGTCTTCCTGTGACGAGACGGCGGCCGCCGTCGTGGAAGACGGACGGAAGGTTCTGTCCAATGTGATTTCTTCGCAGATCGAGATCCATACGGTCTACGGAGGCGTTGTGCCGGAGATCGCTTCGCGCAAGCATCTTGAGGCAATCGACGGAGTCATTGAAAAAGCGCTTACGGACAGCGGCTGCACCTGGGAGGATATTGACGCGATCGCGGTGACCCAGGGGCCGGGACTTGTCGGCGCGCTGCTGGTCGGAGTATCGGAGGCCAAGTCTTTAGCATATGCCTTGCATAAGCCGTTGATCGGTGTGCATCATATAGAAGGGCATATCGCGGCGAATTACATCTCGGATCCGGATTGGGAACCGCCTTTTCTCTGTCTTGTGATTTCGGGAGGTCACACATATCTGTGTATCGTTGAGGATTACGGTGCCTACCGCATGTTGGGAGAGACAAGGGATGACGCCGCGGGAGAGGCCTTTGATAAGGTCGCGCGCGCGATCGGACTCGGCTATCCCGGCGGGCCCAAGCTGCAGAAAGCAGCCCTTGCAGGCGATCCGGAGGCTTTTCATTTTCCAAGGCCGTGTTTGGACGAGCCCGGGTATGATTTCAGCTTCAGCGGGCTCAAATCCGCGGTCCTCAATACGCTGAACCATCTGAAGATGATGGGAGAAAAGGTCCATCAGGCGGATATAGCCGCTTCCTTCCAGGCCGCAGTGACGGACGTTCTGGTTGGCAAAACGATGCAGGCGGCGCAGGATTACGGCATCCGCCGGATCGCGATGGCAGGAGGAGTCTCCGCCAATACAGCGATCCGTAAAGCGATGCAGGAGGCGTGCGACGTTAAGGGATATGTTTTGTCCGTACCCGCGATCTCGCTGTGTACGGACAATGCCGCCATGATCGGCAGCGCGGCCTATGACTCTTATGTAAAAGGGATTTTTGCAGGACCGGCACTCAACGCGGAACCGGATCTGCCGATGCGGAGACTATAATCATCTATGTCATCTGACCGAAAAAGCGATTTGAAAATACCACTGTATCTGGTTTTTGCATTCATTCTGTCCTATCAGGAGATCCTGCTGCAGGCGATCCTTTTCCGCAGCCTGACATGGGGTATGCTGTACGCGACTCTTCTTGCGCTGCCGGCAGGGCTGGTTATGGCTGCTGTCTGCGGGATCTTCCCGCGCAAGCTGAACCGGGCCATTGCCGTTTTGCTGCTCTTTTTACAGACATTCCTGATCGGGACACAGCTGGTTTACTATCATATTTTCAAATGCTTTATGATGGTCGCTTCGCTTGGCAACGGTGTCGGCAACGCACTGGATTTTGTTCACGTTGTCGTCAGGACGCTCCTGACACACTGGTGGGAAATCCTGTTGCTTCTGCTGCCGGTCGTATTGTATCTGTGCATTCCGTTTTTATACCGCAGACGGGATTATGACCGCAAATCCTTAAAGGTGCTTCTGATCTATCTGCTGATTGCAGCCGCACTGCATGTGGCCGCGCTGCTGGCGCTGCGGATCCCCGGTACCGGGAAAGGATCTCCGTATGATCAGTATTTCAATACGCCGACAGGCGTGAAAGAATACCGGTCTCTGGGCGTAGTGACTTGCATGCGGAGAGATACGCTGCGCCTGATCTTCAAAGCACAGTATGCGGGTCAGCAGATGAGCCTGCTGGATGAAGAGACCGGTACGGCGGTCCAGGATGTTGACAGCAGTATACCGGAGAACTCCGGTCTTCCTATCGATCCGGCCGGGGACAGTTCTGCGGTGGAAAACAGTACAGGCGCTTCCGAGAGTTCTGTCCCGCAGCCGGAAGAAACCGTATTTATCCCGGAGCCGAATGTGCTGGACCTCGATTTCGCCGCGCTTGCTGAAAGCGCCCCGAACAGTACGGTTGCGGATCTGCACCGGTATTTCGGCAGCCAGAAACCGACGATGACCAATGAATATACCGGTATGTTTGAAGGCTATAATCTGATCTGGATCATCGCGGAGTCTTTTTCGCCGTGGGCCGTGGATGAAGAGAGGACACCAACGCTCTATAAGCTCGTCAACAGCGGTTTTGTTTTTGAGAATTTCTATACGCCGTACTATTATCTCAGTACATCGGACGGGGAGTATGTTACGATCAACAGTCTGCTTCCAAAGGAGGATATCTGGTCATTCTACCATACCGCGTATAACCAGATGCCTTTTTCGATCGCGAACGTGCTTTCTTCCATTGGGTATGTCTGCAGAGGCTACCATGCGCACGATTATGATTTCTTTGACAGAGATCTGTCCCATCCGAACATCGGCTATATCTGGAAAGCCCGCGGGAACGGTCTGTATATCGATGAATCGCTTTTCCCGGAGTCCGACGTGGAGATGATGGAGCTGACGATACCGGAGTATATCAACGACGAGCCGTTCCATACGTATTATCTGACGATTTCGGCGCATTTTCCCTATAATTACGCGGAAGATGACATGGCGCAGAAATACTGGAGTTATGTGGAGGACCTGCCGTATACCGAAGGAATTAAGGCCTACTTTGCCGCCAATATGGAGCTGGACCGCGCGCTGGAGTATCTGCTTGCTCAGCTGGAAGAAGCCGGTGTCGCGGACCATACGCTGATCGCGATGACAGCCGATCATTATCCGTATGGTCTGAGCGATGCGGAGATGGATACCTTAAACGGCTATACGGTCGACGAGTATTACTATTATTACCGCAATCATTTTGTCCTGTACTGTCCCGGAATGGAGGAAACGATCGTTATAGACAAACCGGGCTGTAATCTGGACGTTGCCCCGACGATCTGCAATCTGATGAATATCCCGTATGATTCGCGGCTTATGATGGGGACGGATCTGCTCTCGGATTCGGAACCGCTGGTCATTTTCGGCGATCATAGCTTTCTGAATGACAGATTTCTGTATAACACATTGACGGATGTAGTGACGTCATTTACCGGAGAAGAGCCTTCGCAGGAAGAAGTGGACGCTCTGATCCGCAAAGTCGAGAATAAATTTACGGTATCCGCTGCGGTTCTGGATAATGACTATTACGCGTATCTTGCGGACAGTCTGCCCTGGTGGGACGGAACTGCTTACGGACATTTGTATGATCCGGAGAAGGAGGACAGTCATGCTGATTAAGATGACCGGTACAATGCCGGAACGGGAACAGGTCCTGCATGATCTCGACATGCCGCGGCTGCTTGTAAGAATGCTGCCCGGGATGACAGAGGATCAGGCCTGTCTGTTTCTGCAGAAGTATCTGTGCCGTGATTCTGCCGAAATCGGAGAACGCTCGCTGCTGCTGACAGAATTCGCGGATAAGTCCGGCGAGGAGGAATTGCTGCGCTTAAGCGAAGACCTGCGCTCCCTCCCGGAGGAAGAGCGTAAAGAGGAACAGGCGCTTGACAGAGTGCATCAGCTTCTGTACAGGGGCCGCAGGCTGGAGATCTATATCCGCTGCATCGATAAAATAGCGGAGATCGGCGGCCGCGGGTTCCGTTCCGAGCGTATGAACGAGTTGACGGGACGCGCTCATGCGGTTCAGAATACCGCTGCCTATAAGGCGATCCGCAAATCACTGGACGAATATCACGAAAAAGCCGTGTTCCCCAGGAGCGCGGTTATCGGTCTGAACGCGCAGAGCGACGGAAGACCTCTTGAGATGGGACTTCTGAAGTTTGAAGAGACGGAGGAACCGATGGTGCCCGCTGCGGGGACAGATTACGCGGACAAAGCCGTGAATTCTTTGTTCACCGGCATGGTATATAACCGGACCATCTATGGCACGCATTTTGACGAATACCTGAGCGCGGCGCTTGAGAAGCAATGGAAGGGCAAGATCGGCCGGCTGCAGGATATGTTCCGCAAAACGCCCGCACCGGATAAAGATGTTCTGGAAGGACTCGCGGATGAGTTCCTTTTCTATGCGCGCGGATTGACGCTGATCCGTGTGATCCGGGAGCAGGGATATCCGGTCTGCCGTCCGGAAGCCGTAGAACAGGCGGATATCTGTATGCAGGCGGAGAATATGATCTATCCGGAGCTCGGAATGAAGAGTGAGAAGGTGCAGCCCAATCCTGTCAGTCTGCAGAACGGCGGATCTGTCATCGTAACCGGAGCCAATCATTCCGGTAAGACGTCCTACCTGAAGATGATCGCACAGAATCTGCTTTTCGCACAGATGGGTTATTATGCAGCGGCTAATGTCTTCCGCTTCATGCCGGCAGCAAGGCTGTTTACCCTGTTCTCCTCCGGAGAGGACAGCGATATGACGGCTTCCCGTATGGGTGTTGAGGCGCGGATTCTTGCGGATATCCTGGAGACGGCCACGGCGGGAGATCTTGTTCTGATCAATGAACCGCTGACCAGTACGAATCCGGTGGAAGCGATCTCGATCTGCGCCGATCTGGTGACAGGTTTCCTGGAGAAAAAAGTCACCTGTATGATGGTCACACACCTGTATGATATCTATTTCCTGCTTCGTTTCAAGCTGCCGGATGAGCTCGACGCGTATCTGACCAGTATGGTCGCGGAGGCGGAAAGCACCGCGGAGGGCATGGAGTATTTCTATCATTTTGAATACAAGGATCCGCTCGGCAACAGCTACGCCAAGGAGACGGCACGGAATTTCGGCATTACGCTGGAGGACCTGATCCCGGATCCCGCGCTGCGCAGGCAGGCGGAGGATTTCTGCGTATCCGAAGACAAGAACAGACTCTACCGGAAGGAGGATCCCGATGAGCTTTCTGACTGAAAAGGGCGAGGCCCGGAGAATGCAGATCAGCCGGCAGGCGTTGCAGGATCTGCTGCTGACGGATTATATGGAAGAGATGTTCAGCCGGTATACGACAGGAGAAAAGTTTGACTGGACGAAATATCTGACGATCGATCCGGACGATATCCGCTACCGCAGGGAGGTCCTGAAGGTTCTGGCGGAGAATTCGGATCTGATCCGCAAGATGACGGATCTGACGACGACACTGCAGATGATCACGCGTGTTAAGGACGAGCAGCCGGGAGAATACGGCGCGGAGTCCTTCCGCGAATTCGGAATCCTGCAGGAAGCTCACAACCGCATGACCGTCATGAAGCAAAGCCTGGAAGAAGTTAAGGCGAAAAGGCCGCTTCCGGAGGGGCTCGAGAGGCTGCTTTCCGAGCTGAACGAGAAGCTTTTGTCCAATTACAGAGAGGACTTTGAGCAGCAGTGGAATGCGAGAACGACCGGAATCGAGAGGATCGGCAGTTTCTCTGTGCGTTTCCGCATGGATGATGAAATGCATGTGACGGAGGCGGCGATCGCGTCCGTCAATATGGCGAAATATGGAAAAGCCAAGCTTTTCGGCGGCGCGCGGGACAACCGCATGGCAGATAAGATCACGGATCTTGGACCGCTCAAGGAGATGGAGACACCGGCGGAAGAGCTCATGGACGCAGGGCTGAAGCACAGTCAGAGGATCTTCTATCGGCTGCTGCGCCGCCTGACGCTCGATCTGGACGAGCTGTATCAGGATCTCGTGTTCTATCTGGGGACACTGCATTACTGCAGTGAGATGGCTGACCATAAGATCAGTCTGACCTTCCCGGAGATCCTTCCGCAGGAACAGAAAGGCTTCCGCGCGAAAGAAATGATCAATCCGGTGCTGATCCGGCTGAATCCCGGACAGAAACCCGTCCCGAACGACGCTGTGTTCCGGGACGGAGGAGAGATTTTCCTGCTGACGGGTATCAACCAGGGCGGTAAAACCACCTATCTGCGCACGGTCGGCACGCTGCAGCTGCTTTTCCAGCTGGGATGGCCCGTACCGGCGGCGGATACCGCGATCTCGCCGGTTGACCGGATCGTGACGGTTTTCAGCCATGAAGAGAATACAGAGCTGGAGCACGGCAAACTCGGACAGGAGCTCGAGACGATGCGCGGCGGCATGGAAGAAGCGACACAGTACAGTCTGCTTCTGTGCAATGAGCCGATCACCGGTACATCGCCGATGGAGAATCTGTATCTGTCCCGTCTGGTGCTGTCTTCCTGTAAGGTACGCAGCCTGCGGGGTATTTGGGTGACGCATCTTTACGACCTTGCGAGCCGCGCGGACGCGATGAATGCTGAGGTTCCCGGCAGCAAAATCACCAGTATGACCGCGCGTGTCCTGAAGAACGGAGACAACGTGGACGCGACATACCGGATCGAACCCGGAGCGCCGGCTTTCCGCAGCTACGCGAGGGAAGTCATGATGAAAGAGACACGCCGCTTCCATGAGCAGCAGAACGGAAAGAAGGAATCCACATGAACGAAGCGCATCTGGGCGGTACACGCAGGCTGTATTACGAAGACAGCCATCTGCAGCAGGCAGAGGCTACGGTGCTGGAGGTCCGTCAGACCGATAAAGGTTATGAAACGATCCTGGACCGGACGCCATTCTTTCCGGAGGGCGGAGGCCAGCCCTGTGACCGCGGCACAATCGAAGATATTCCTGTTCTGCATGTAAAAGAGAAGGGCGATACCGTCGTCCATCTGCTGCCGGAGCCGCTTGCCGTAGGACAGCAGATCCTTTGTAAAATCGACTGGCCGTACCGTTTTTCTCTGATGCAGAATCATTCCGGCGAGCACATCGTGTCCGGGTTAGTGCACGCGAAATATGGATATGACAATGTCGGCTTTCATATGGGGACGGAAGCGGTAACGCTGGATCTGTCCGGTCCGATGACACCAGAGCAGGTCCGGGAGATCGAAATCGCGGCCAACCGTGTCGTCTGGGCCAATCTGCCCGTGAGAGCATATTTCCCGGATCCCGATACGCTGCGGGATCTGGAGTACCGCAGCAAGCTGGAGTTGACGGAGAATGTCCGGATCGTCGAGATCGGGGACATTGACCGTTGTGCCTGCTGCGCGCCGCATGTAAGCCTGACCGGTGAGATTGGCAGCATCCGTCTGCTGGACTGCCAGAACTATAAGGGCGGCGTTCGGATTTCCATGCTCTGCGGAGAAAGAGCGCTCCTGCAGGCGGAGCAGACACAGGATCAGATCGCGGAGCTCGCGGTGCGTTTCTCAGTGAAACAGCCTCAGACGGCGGAGGCCGTACACCGGCTGCTGGAAGAGCATCAGAACCTCACGGAAGAGCGAAACCGCATATCCATGGAGCTCTTACGTTACAGAGCGGCCGAAGTGCCGGAAGGGGACAGTTTACTCTGTCTCTTTGAAGACCTTCATGGCGAAGATCTCCGGTATTTCGCGAATTTCGCCGCGGAGAGGAATCATGGGATCACGGCTGTTTTCACACCGGAAGGCCGATATATCCTGATCTCCCCGGGACAGGACGTGCAGGGACTGAATCAGATCCTGCGCAAACAGCTCGGCGCGAAGGGCGGCGGACGCGGCAATATGGCGCAGGGATCTCTGCCTGCGTCCAAAGAGGCAATACTTTCCTTCTTTAAAACTCTTGAAAATACGGGAAATGTATGATACGATACAGATAGCAACGGTTCGTAATTAACAGGAGGAACATAACATGAGATTTTTTATTGACACAGCGAATGTAGAAGAGATCCGTCAGGCGGCTAAGATGGGCTTTATCTGCGGCGTAACCACCAATCCTTCCCTGATCGCGAAGGAAGGCCGTGATTTCAATGAAGTCATCAAAGAGATCACACAGATCGTCGACGGACCGATCAGCGGCGAGGTTATCAGCGCTGACGCGGCCGGTATGATAAAAGAGGCACATGAGATCGTAAAGATCCACAAAAACATGGTCGTCAAGGTACCGATGACGGCTGCCGGACTGGAAGCGGTTCATGAGCTCTCCAAGGAAGGCATCAAGACCAATGTTACGCTTGTTTTCTCGGCGACGCAGGCGCTGCTTGCCGCCCGTTCCGGAGCGACCTATGTTTCCCCGTTCCTGGGAAGACTGGATGACATCAGCACCGACGGAATCGCTCTGATCGAGGATATCGTACAGATTTTCGATATCGCCGGCATCGAGACACAGATCATTGCGGCGAGCATCCGTCATCCGATGCACATTCTGGAGTGCGCTAAGGCAGGCGCCGATATCGCGACGGTTCCGTTCAAGGTTCTGATGCAGATGATCGACAACCCGCTGACCAAGAGCGGCCTCGAGAGATTCAAGAAAGACTGGGACAACGCGTTTCACAACGCATAATTCAAAAGACCGGAGGATCTAAAGATGGGATTTTTATCTCAGCTCTTAGGAGATAAAGCAAAAGACGCCGAGAAAGCCCTCGGCAAACTGAAGGATATTGCAGATGTACTGAAGGGCAGCGGAGCCGCGGCGGGTGGTTCGCTCGAGGAATCGCTTCATAAGACCAATCAGGAGAAGCCACAGCAATCGGCCGCGTCGGTGTCTGTACAGCAGGCTGCCGCGACAGCTCTTGGCCCGAGCGGCAAGTCCTGGGGTCCCGTAATGCCCAACGAGCCCAACCAGTACAATTATGGCGGGACATATCTGGAATACTTCACAGAGATCTACAAGACCGAATTCGCCGATTGTGACGTAGCGCTTTCTAAGAGCAAATACGGGACAACGGATGTCTTTACATTCCGGAAAGGCGGACAGACGGTTCTGATCGTGGAGCTGCTCTCGAGAAAGAGCTCCGCGGAAGCGGTGCGGAAATCCTGCAGAGCGCAGGGAATCCCGTATCTGCGCTATTATTACGATTATGACGGCTGGTGGAATACCCGCAGCTATGTCGTAGAGCGCACGAGGAACGCGATCCGCTGACGAATCAGGCCAATAGAATTCAGTTCGTAAAATCACGGCGAGCCGGATGGAATCCCGGCTTCACAATGGCAAAAACAGAAAGAGAACGCTTAAGCGCCCGCGGCGGGCACAGCACGGACGGTATAATGCTTTGCGGGCAGCGGTCCGTGTACGGTCCTGTACATCCAGGAATTTTCCTGGATTTAACATCTTCTCTTTCTGTTTTTTTATTGAAAAACGCCTGCTGCGTCTATCTCCGGGAAGGGGACGCGGCGGAAGATTCATCGGGGAGGAGGGAGAGCATGTCTTTGTTGGATAAGCTGGCGGACAGAGCCAGCTGGGAAAAGTTTTATGATTATAAGTGTTCTCTCGCTGTACCGGGAGATTTCACGAAGCAGCTTCGGCGTTTTATCGATGATGGGGCTTATCTGCCGGTCTGCGCCGCGATCGAGGCGGGTGAAGCTTTTCCATTGCCGCGCATGTCCGTGATCAGCAAGCAGAGCACCCAGAAGAAACGTACGGTCTTTACGTATCCGGACGCGGAGAATATGGTGCTCAAGCTCTTGACGTATCTCCTGCTGCGCCAATATGACGGATTGTTCGCGGACGGACTGTATTCTTTCCGGCCGGGACGTACCGCAAAGGACGCGATCCGAATGCTGCGGGCGGTCCCCGGAATCGCGGAAATGTATTCCTATAAAGCGGATGTCAGCGATTATTTCAATTCCATCCCCGTTGAAAAGCTGCTCCCGATGCTGCGGGAAGCTCTGGCGGAGGATCCGCGGCTTTATGCTTTTCTGGCCGATCTTCTGGAAGAGCCGAATGCGATTCATGAGGGACGGATCGTACAGACGCGAAAAGGCATCATGGCCGGCACACCACTGTCTTCTTTCTACGCGAATCTGTATCTGTCGGATATGGACAGGTTCTTCGCGGAGCAGGACATTCTGTATTCGCGCTATTCGGACGATATCATCGTGTTTGCGGATACACGGGAGAAGACGGAAGAATACCGTCAGACCGTGTTGGATTTTCTGCGGGAAAAAGGTCTCGGACTGAATCCGGATAAAGAGTCGTTTTCCGGTCCGGAGGATGGCTTTGTCTATCTGGGATTTTCGTATAAAAAGGGCATCGTGGATATCGCGCCGGCTTCCGTCGTGAAGCTGAAGGCAAAGATGCGGCGCAAGGCCCGGGCGCTGGCGCGGTGGGGGCTGCGGAACGGCATCGACCCGGAGAAAACAGCCAAAGCCTTTATCCGGATCTTTAACCGGAAGCTGCTGGAGACTTCACCCGACAGCGATCTGACCTGGAGTTACTGGTTCTTCCCGTCGCTCAATACGGATAAAAGCCTGCGGGCGGTGGATCACTACGCGCAGGAATGTGTGCGGTATCTGATCTCCGGCACCCGTACAAAAGCGCGGTTCAACGTGCGGTATGGAGATATGAAGCAGCTGGGATACAAGAGCCTCGTTCATGAGTATTACCGGTTTGGAGAGGAATAAAATCAAGAAACAAATCAAAGCAATAAATCAATTGGCCGAGGCATTGACTTTTCCGGAGGAGCGCGATATAATACTATATGGTTTTGGAGATATAGCTCAGTTGGTCAGAGCGCTGCGTTCACATCGCAGAGGTCGTTGGTTCGAGCCCAACTATCTCTACT
>CACZPA010000275.1 GCA_902782895.1 uncultured Eubacteriales bacterium | reverse complement strand
TTCTCAATTTATCGCGTCTCTGGACATGTATTCCATGGCCTTCTTCATGTTTTCCTCAAAGCTCTCCGCCGGAACCAGCGCGATCCCGCTTTCGTCGCTCAGAACGATCAGCCGCTGTCCCCCGCTCAGATTGAACTTATCCCGTGCTCCTTTGGGGATCACGATCTGTCCCCGGTCGCTGACCGTAACAGAGCCCCAGATGTTTTTCCCTTTCGGCGCGGGAGGAAGCACCCCTATGCCCTCTTCCTTTTCAGTCCGGATCAGGCTGTCGATCGTTGTACCGTACATTTCCGCAAGCTTTCCGCACTTTTCTACATCCGGAATTGTCGCGCCGCTTTCCCACTTCGCGTACGCCTGGCGCGAGATTTCGATCCTCTCCGCGACTTCTTCCTGCGAGTATCCGTGGATATTGCGCAGCATCAATAGATTATCCTTCAGCATCGTGTTCTCCTTACAGATCGATTTTCTCGAAATCCCGGCACGCACGTCTGCAGGACACAACCGTCAGGAGCAGATAGATCACGACTCCGCCGGCCAGGCACGCAAGCTGCAGCGTCATGCTGTCCGTGCCGAAAGCGTTCAGGCTCCCCAGTCCCGGCACGTGGTGCAGCGCTTCCGCCGCGAAAACAATCAGAAACGCAACGATGATATAGATTACAAACGGCTTTGCGAATTTGTACGCTGTCTTGAAGAATCCGCCGACAAAAATACAGTTGAACAGGCCGAAAATCAGAAGCGCCGCGCCGAGCGCGAAGCAATTGGCGTTCATCAGCGCGTTGCTGCGGTACACAATGGACTCGGACAGCACGGTCATCCGCAGCGCGGCCGCGACCGCCATCAAAGCGAATCCGCAGATCTCGATCAGGCAGACAAACAGATATTTCCCCTTGACCACGTCCTTTTTCGCGATCGGAAGCAGGGCGGAAAACACGAAGTCATTAGCTTCCCGCGCGGACTGGAAGCTCTGAAAAATCCCGAGCGTCACAAAAAACGCGCTGCAGAGGATCGGGTATCCGGGTATAAAGAACATCAATCCGAACAGAATGAACAGATACGACAGGACAGAAGCGCTCAGCTTCATCTCTTTCCGCAGGATATTACGCATGGACCGCACCTCCCTCGAGCCGCAGCATAGTGTCCTCCAGGCTCTCACCCTCCGCGGAGAACTGCCGGATAAAGTCCTCTTTCGGCATCGCGGCGATGATCTTCCCTTTCGAAATATAAAGGATATCGTCCGCGCATTTCTCGATATCCGAGATAATATGCGTGGAAAAGAACACCGCGACGCCCTCCTTCTTCAGCTCCTGAAAGATCTCCAGCAGTTCGTTGCGGGAAAACGGGTCGAGACCGCTCGTCGGCTCGTCCAGAATCAGCACTTCCGAATGATGGGACAGCGCAAGCAGCAGATTCAGCTTAACCTTCATGCCTTCGGAAAGCTCAAGCGGTGTCTTCGCTTCATCCAGCGCGAACAGCTCAAGATAGCGGCGATACGTGGCCTCATCCCATGTATCGTAGAACCGTCTCACGATGTCGACGATGTCCCGGAGCTTTTTGCGGGGATACCAGCTGACTGTGCCGGTGGAATAGCCGATCCGTTTCTTGATCTCCGTTTCCTTCTCTGTCAGTGGCAGCCCGAAAAAGCTGACACTTCCCCCGTCCGAATGAATCAGATTCAGCATTGCTTTGATCGTCGTCGTTTTGCCGGCGCCGTTCCGCCCGATAAAGCCGGTAATCCGTCCGCTTTCCAGGCCGAAGGACACATCTGACAGCTCAAACGCAGGGTATTTTTTCACAAGATTCCGTACTTCCGCAATCATAGTGAGTTCCTCCATAAATATGATTTATGGGAATATTGTAATATATGGTTGCCCTGCGGTCAACCAAACACAAATAACAAAAAACGCTTATTTTTGTTATTTATGGTTGCTTCCGGGTCTTAATCAGCCGGACGATGCCCCAGACCGCTCCTGCGATCACCGCGAGCTGCCAGACAAAGTGCAGCCAGTTCCAGCCGGACGAAGTGACCTTTAAGACGCTGTCGGCCGTGATCGAGATGTCATTTGCGAGCGCGACAGTCGTTACATACTGTCCCGGTTTGTACAGATAGCGGAAGATCGAAACACCATTCTGCTTCAGCGTATAGGTTCCGTCCTCGGCAAGCTCCAGCTTATATGGCATTTTTATAAACGACAGACTGTCCAGAAAACCTGCGCGCGCCGTGTCCGCATCCGGGCTCACCTGCGAAGAATAGATTGTCAGGCCGTTCTTCGCGGCCTGTTCCGCGGTAAGCGGCACATCATTCGCGAGAATCGTAAAGACCGACGTTTCCTCTCGATCCTCGACCTGCAGCCTGACCGCCGGCTCGATCATCACAACGGTGACGTCCTCGCTGATGGTGCCTTCGGTCTCGATCCGGTATTCTCCCGCGGGAAAAATCTCTCCGCCCGCAGACAGCGTCGCGAAGGATCCCAGCAGGTTTTTATCGGTGCGGAATCCGCGCCGGTACGGATACTGCAGGATCGCACTGTCGTCCAGTGACAGTTCTGCCGTTCCGTCGCCTGTCGCATCCACTCCTGCCGCGGAAAGCGCCGTGCTCTCTCCGCCTTGTGCCAGCAGCGATACGCTGTAGAAAGGCAGCTCCGCGCGGAACGTCACCGCTCCGTCCATAACCGTCACATCCTCCACCTCGGCCTGCCCCGAAATATCATTCGAGATCTCCGCCAGAATGGACATGATCGTCTCCGGATCCTTGATCTTAAAGCCCGTCAGCCCTTTGGACGGTTTGCTGCGTACCGTGACCGCTTCCCGTCCGAATCCCATGTAAATGACATGCGGATGCGAACCGTTTGCCATTGTCTCGGCCGTCAGCGCTTCCATCTCGCGCTGCAGCTCCCTGCGCTCGACATGCGGTCCGTTGCCGTGATCCCGCTGGAACTCACCGTCTGTCAGGACGATCAGCCAGTACTGTGTCCCCGGATCGGTATCTTCGGATGCGCGGAGCGCGTTCATTGCAATATCGACGGATTCATACGGCGTATTCCCCATGTCGAAATAGTCCCGGATCTGGGTGATCACCGCGGCTTTGTCGGACAGATCCAGTCTGGCCGCTTCGGCTCCGTCCGCCTTCGCCTTGCTCATATACGTGATATACAGCTCGTCCTGCTCGTTGGTCATGGCCGCGATCGTCTGCATCGCGTAATTCAGGTATGACCAGCAGTATCCTTTAGTCAGGGTGCTGTCCGAATCATCATAAACGACAGAGATCACTTTTCTGTCGTGAAAACTGTCTTCTGTGCCGTGCTGTTCTGTGGCAGTCTGTTCCGTGGCGGTCTGTTCTGTCCCGCCGAGCTCCGTCTGTGCCCCCACATATACGGTGCTTAACAATGAAATGATCAGAAAAACAACAAGTACTCTTTTCATAACTCTCCTTCGTAATCTGTGAAACAGTTCATCAGGTTTCTCTGATTATGACTGTCGCTTGACAGGATGAACTGTCCCCCTTTCTCCCGGATATAATCCCGGAGGATCCTGTGCGGATAAGGATCTGTCCGATATCCGCGGCTCATCGCGCCCGTATTGATCTCAAACGGACGGCCGTAAGGCAGCAGCGCATCGATCGCGGCGAACGCGGCCTTCAGATACCGCGGATCGTCGAAGCGGAAGAATTCCTCATTTCCGTTGAACTTGGTAACCAGGTCGAAATGCCCGATGATATCACAGTGCGTACGCTCCACGACCCGGGCCACTTTCCGGTAATAATCCTCCGCGAATGCCAACGGATCCCCATTATACGCCTCTTTGACGATGAATGCAAATGTATCCCTGTTCATGTCGACCGGAAGATATTCCTGTCCCGGATTGACGTAGTGGACGGAACCGATCACATAATCGTAATCACCGATCGGCAACCCTCCGTCGATGTCCTGCTCGATCCCGCAGAGAATGCGGATCTGGCCAAGGTACCGCGCTGCAAGCTCCCGAATGGTCTTCCCGTACTCACCGATTCTGTCCCTCGGAATGCAGTAGCTCTCATCAAAATCCGTATATCCATGGTCAGAGAACCCAAGCACTTCCATGCCTTCTGCGATCGCCGCGCGTACCATCGTCTCCGGATCATTGTCTCCGTCACTGAAAGTGCTGTGAACATGGAGATCTGTTCGGACATGACCGTCGGCAGCGCGGAAATTCCGCAGAATCCCGTCGATCTTCCCTTCTCCGCAGGCGTCCCGTTCCTTGCCCGCCTCCGGCTGTCCGCAGTTCTCCCAAGCGCCGCCGTCCTGCGTTTTGCTTTGCATTACGTCATTTTCTCCTGTTTTACTTTATGGTCGATCACATGGCGGGACGCGAGCTCTTTGGTGATATCGTCGAGGCTGATGCCTGCCTCGACCATCAGAACCATCACATGATACGCCAGATCCGCGATCTCATAGATCGTATCCTTCTTGTCCTCTGCCTTGGCCGCGATGATGACCTCGGTGCTCTCCTCTCCGACCTTCTTGAGGATCTTGTCCAGCCCCTTCTCAAAAAGATAGGTCGTATAGGAGCCTTCTTTCTTGCTGGTCTTGCGGCCGCGGATCAGATTCATCAGGCCTTCGTAAGTGAAAGTCTCGAAGTCCTCCTCCGCGTCGAAAAGCGGGTATTCGAAGCAGGTCTCCGTCCCCAGATGGCACGCGGGCCCATCCGGATGGACTTTTACCAGCAAAGTGTCCCTGTCGCAGTCCGCCGTGATCGAAACGATGTGCTGATAGTTGCCGCTCGTTTCGCCCTTGAGCCACAGCTCCTGACGGCTCCGGCTGTAGAAACAGGTGAGCTTCTTTTCCATAGAAACGGCGAGGCTCTCCGCGTTCATGTACGCCAGCATCAGGACTTTATTCGTATCCGCGTCCTGCACGATCGCGGGAATCAGTCCCTGCTCATTAAACTTCAGTTCTTTTATATCGATCATCCTGTTCACCCCTCTGTATTGACGATTCGGGCCGGAATTCCCGCCCGGCGCATCTCCTGTTTCAGATCCGCGATCCGGATCTCGCCGAAGTGAAAGACCGAGGCCGCGAGGCCCGCGTCCACTTTGGGCAATGTTTTGAAAAGTGTAATGAAATCCTGTACCGTCCCCGCTCCTCCGGACGCGATGACCGGGACGGAGACCGCGTCGCAGACCGCCTGCAGCATCTCCAGGTCAAAGCCCTTTTTCACGCCGTCCGTGTCCATCGAATTGACGACGATCTCGCCCGCGCCTTCCTCGACGCCGTATTTGATCCAGGAAATCGCCTCCATACCGGTATTCTCCCGGCCGCCCTTCGCGAAGATCCGGAACACGCCGTCGACCCGCTTCACGTCGGCCGAGAGGACGACGCATTGGCTGCCGTAGCGCTTGGCCGCCTCTCCGATCAGCTTCGGATTGCGGATCGCGCTGGAATTCACGCTGACCTTGTCGGCTCCGCATTTGAGCACCCGGTCAAAATCCTCCACCGATCCGATGCCGCCGCCCACCGTGAGCGGGATAAAGACCTTGGAAGCCGTCTCCTGAAGGATCTCTGTGAAAATCTTGCGGCCGTCGGCTGATGCCGTGATATCGTAGAAGACCAGCTCATCCGCGCCGCTGCGCGAATACAGATCCGCGAGCTCGACCGGGGAAGAAACGTCCCGCAGGCCCCCAAAATTCACGCCTTTGACGACCCGGCCGTCCCGTACGTCCAGGCATGGAATGATTCGTTTGGTAATCATACCGTGGCCTCCTTTCCGGATTTGGCGGATTGCTCTCCGGCATCAGCGGTCTGTCCGCCGGCTTCGACGCTTGCTTCTCCGGCCGCAAGCCGCACGGCGGCCGCCAGATCGATCGCGTGCGTATAGTATGCTTTACCGATGATCGCGCCATGCAGGCCCATCGCCGCCAACGCCGCGATATCGTCCATCGTCGACACGCCGCCGGACGCGATAATATCGAGTGGATATTTCTCCTGCATCGACCGGTACAGCTCACGGTTTGTCCCGCGCATCGCGCCGTCGCGGGAGATATCGGTGCAGATCACCGTGCGGACGCCCGCGTCCACCATCCTCCTGAAGAAATCCTCCGCGCTCACGCCGGACTGCTCGGTCCAGCCTTTTACCGCCACATATCCGTCCCGCAGATCCACGCTGACCGCGATTCTGTCCCCGTAGCGGGCGATCGCTTCCGCCAGAAACGCGGGATCCGTCACCGCCGCCGTCCCGAGGATCACCCGGTCGATTCCGGCTTCCAGATACTTCGCGACGGTTTGCAGATCGCGGATGCCGCCGCCGACCTCGGTAAAAAGCCCGGCCTCCCGGATCCGCAGGATCGTGTCGAAATTGCGGGATCTCCCGGCCTTCGCGCCTTCCAGATCCACGACGTGAATCCGCTCGGCGCCCTGCGCCTTGAAATTCTGCGCGATTTCATACGGATTGTCGCTGTAAACCGTCATCTGCGCGTAATCGCCCTGGTACAGACGGACAGCTTTGCCTTCATAAATATCGATAGCCGGATAGATCAGCATGGCTCCACCTCCGCGAACGCCCGCAGGATCGCGAGCCCGACGCTGCCGCTTTTCTCGGGATGGAACTGCGTACCGTATACGTTTCCGCGCTGCACGGCCGCTGTCAGCTCCGCGCCGTATTCCGCCGTCGCCGTGACATATTCCTCGCAGTCCGCCGCATAGTATGAATGCACAAAATACACGGCGTCGCCTTCTTTAATATAACGGAACAACGGGCTGGGATTGTGGAAGCGCAGTGCGTTCCAGCCGATATGCGGGATCTTGTAATCCGCCGGGATCACGTCCCGGATCGGACGCACCACGCCGGGGATCAGCCCCAGGCCCTTGTATTCGCCGAATTCATAGCTTTTGTCAAAGAGAAGCTGCATGCCGAGACAGATGCCCAGCATCGGTTTGCCGCCTCTAGCCTCCTCCAGAACCGTCTCCTGCAGGCCGCTCTCCGCAAGCTTACGCGCCGCGTCCGCAAAAGCTCCGACACCCGGCAGGATAATCCGGTCCGCGCTTCGCAGTACCGCCGGATCCACCGTCACCTGCGCTTCCTTCCCGATCGCGGCAAAAGACGACCGCAGGGAGAACAGATTCCCGATTCCGTAATCCACGATCGCGATCATGAGAGGATCCCCTTGGTCGACGGAATCTCATCCTCCGCACCTTTTTCGATGGAGACCGCCGTTCTCAGACTGCGGGCCGCCGACTTGAACGCGCCTTCGATGATGTGGTGCGAATTGGTCCCGGCCAGTTCCCGGAAATGCAGCGTACAGGCGGCGTTGCGGACAAATCCGAGCCAGAATTCCTGCACCAGCTCCGTATCGAAGCTGCCGACTTTCTCCGTCGGGATCGGCAGATCCCAGCCGAGATAAGATCGTCCGGACAGATCGACCGCCGTCAGGATCAGCGCTTCATCCATCGGCAGGATCGTGCTGCCGTACCGCGTGATGCCGCGCTTCTCACCGAGCGCCGCCGCGAAAGCCTGCCCGAGCACGATTCCGATGTCCTCTGTGCTGTGATGATCGTCCACATAAGTGTCCCCATCGCAGATCACGGTCAGATCAAAACGCCCATGCCGTGCGAAAAGTGTCAGCATGTGATCCATAAATCCTACGCCCGTCCGGATTTCGTTCACTCCGGTCCCGTCAAGGTTCAGCCGCACCTGCACGTCTGTTTCCGCCGTCTTGCGCGCGATCTGCGCTGTCCGGGCCGTGTCCTGGGTCGCTGTCCCTGCCGTAGCCTGGGATACTGTCCCGGCCGTCCGGTTTTCGTTATCCATCATAAACTGTCACTCCTTATTTCTGGTCCTGTACGGAATCCAGCGCTGTTTCGCTCAGAATCCCGCGTACCGCTTCGATAAAATCCCTCATCTGTCCCCCGCTGCCGATCGTGATCCGGTTGAATTCACGGATTCTCGGAAGCGTGAAATGACGGATCAGGATTCCGCGTTCCTTGAGTCGCAGATACAGCTCTTCCCCGCCGATCCGGTCCGACTTCACGAAGACGAAATTGGCTGTGGACGGCAATACCGTAAACCCGAGCGACTCCAGCGATTTGGTCGTCCACGCGCGTACACGCAGGATCTCGCGGATATTGCTCTCAAAATATGCCTTGTCCCGCAGCGCGCCGATGCCGGCTGCCATCGTCATCCGGTTGACGTTATAGGGATTTGTGGAATATTTGACCGTATTCAGGTCCCCGATCAGCTCCGGACAGGCGATGCCCATCCCGAGACGGCCGCCGGCAAGCGAGCGCGACTTGGAAAACGTCTGCGTCACCAGCAGGTTCGGGTATTTCTCCGTCAGTGGAACCGCGCTTTCCCCGCCGAAATCCACATAGGCCTCATCGATTACGACGATATTGTCCGGATTGCCCGCGACAATCCTCTCGATCTCGGAGAGCGGCAGCGCGCGGCCCGTCGGCGCGTTCGGATTCGCCAGGAAAACTGTCCCTCCCGCACCGATATAATCCTCCGGATCCACTGTAAAATCGTCCTTCAGCGGGATTTCGCGGTAGGGCACACCGTTCAGCTTCGCGAAAACCGGATAGAATCCATACGTAATGTCGGGGAAAACCGCCGGATGCTCCGCGTCGCAGAACGCCATAAAGGCGAAATTGAGGATCTCGTCGGAGCCGTTTGTGAAAAGAATCTTGTTCTCGGCGATGCCAAGCGTCTCCGCAGCCGCCTGCACCAGCACTCTGCACTCGGGATCTGAGTAGAGCTGCAGCTTTCCGGCTTCCTGCGAGGCCATTTCCACGGCCATCGGCGAGGGCGGGAAGGGCGATTCGTTGGTGTTGAGCTTGATGTACTGCTTGTCCTGCGGCTGTTCACCTGGAACGTATGGCGTCAATGCCTTGTATTTATCGCTGAAATAGCGCGTCATTTCTCTTCCTCCGTGCGGATGACCGCGCTTCTCGCGTGTCCGGTCAGGCCTTCCTGCCGCGCGAAATACGCGATGTCCTGCGCGACCCTGGAAAGTGCCTGCCGCGTAAAATACGTGAACTGTGTTTTCTTTACGAAATCGTCGACGGAAAGCGGGCTGGAGAACCGTGCCGTGCCGCTTGTCGGGAGCGTGTGGTTCGGTCCGGCCAGATAATCGCCGAGCGCTTCGGGACAGTTATAGCCCATGAAAACGGATCCGGCGTGTTTGACCTGATCCAGCCAGTCAAAGGGCTGCGCGAGCGCAAGCTCCAGGTGCTCCGGAGCGATTTCGTTCGCCGCCTCGATGGCCTGCTCGATCGTATCCGTCACGATGATCTTGCCGTTGTCGTCGATGGACGCCCGCGCGATCTCTCTGCGGTCCAGCAATGGAATCTGCTTCTCGATCTCCGCCTGAACCTGCTCCGCGAGCCGCATGGAATCTGTCACCAGTACCGCGCTCGCCATCTTGTCATGCTCCGCCTGAGAAAGCAGATCCGCAGCCAGGATATCCGGCTGCATGCCTTCATCGGCGACGATCAGGATCTCGCTCGGCCCGGCGATCATATCGATCGAAACCTGGCCGTAGACCTGTCTCTTCGCTTCGGCGACATAAGCGTTGCCCGGTCCGACGATCTTATCGACGCGCGGGATCGTCTCCGTCCCGTAGGCCAGAGCCGCGATCGCCTGCGCTCCGCCGACCTTGTAGATCCGGTCGATTCCGGCGACCTGCGCCGCCGAGATAATCGCGGGATTAAGTTTGCCGTCGCGTCCCGGAGGCGTCGTCATCACGATCTCCGGGCAGCCGGCGATTTTTGCCGGGATCGCGTCCATCAGAACTGTCGACGGATAGGCGGCCGTCCCGCCCGGCACGTAGAGACCGACGCGCTCCATCGGGATCACTTTCTGTCCCATCGCGATACCGTCCGTATCGTTGATGATGAAGCTGGAACGGACCTGTTTTTCATGGAATTTGCGGATATTGCCGGCAGCCTCCTGCAGGATCTGGATGAATTCCGGATCGATCTGCGACATCGCTTCTTCGATCTCCGCGTCCGTTACCGCGAGATCCATCAGATCCGCGTGATCGAATTTGCGGGTATAAGCGCGAAGCGCCGCGTCGCCGCCCTTCCGGACCTCCGCGATGATCGCGGATACCGTCCCGGCCACGTCCGTTTTCAGCGGGGCCCGCGCGAAAATCTCACTGTTCGGGGTCTCTCCGTACTTCAGAATGCGCATCATGATTTCTCTTCCTTTCCGCCGGCCAGCGCGTCCGTAATGCGGTCGATCGCGGCCTGATTGAATTTATAGGATGCTTTGTTGGCGATCAGCCTTGCGCTGATCGGTACGATCTCCTCTACAACGTGCAGATGGTTCTCGCGCAGCGTCGTTCCCGTCTCGACGATATCCACGATAACGTCCGAAAGCCCGAGCAGCGGCGCGAGCTCGATCGATCCGTTCAGATGAATGATATCGATATCCCGTCCGCGGTCCAGATAATACTCCATCGCAATATGGGAAAACTTCGTCGCGACCCGCAGCGGGCCGGCCTTATCGTCGCGGAAATCCTCTTTGGCCGCGACCGCCATCCGGCATTTTCCGATGCCGAGATCCAGCAGCTCATAGACGTCCGGTTCGTGCTCCAGCAGGATATCCTTGCCGACGATCCCGACATCCGCCGCTCCGCGCTCGACATAGATCGCGACGTCCGACGGCTTAACCCAGAAGTAGCAGACCCCGTTCTCCGGCGATTCGAAGATCAGCTTGCGGCCGCCCTCCAGGATCTCCGGGCAGGAATACCCGGCCTTGTCGAGCATTTCATAGACCTTGTCGCCAAGCCTTCCCTTGGGAAGCGCGACCTGAATCATTTTCTTATTTATCACGATCCTGGCCCTCCTCTGCGCTGCCGGACAGACCCGCTCCGCCGGCATCCGCGCTGCTGCCGAAACGGACAAGCCTCCGGTAACGGATCCCTTCCGGGATCTCTGCCTGCGCCATCACACGGCTTCCGTCCCTTCCCAGCTCCTCCGCCTGCGCGCGGATCGCTGCAAGCGGCATGTCCGTGTCGTAAAGCAGCAGAACATCCGTGTCAAAGCCCTCCGGTGTGTCCAAATACTGCTCGAGCAAATCCATGTAGACGGCAAAACCGATCGCGCCGCTCTTTCTGCCCATCTTGCGCATCAGCGCGTTGTATTCACCGCCCGAAAGCACGCTCTTCGGGACGCCTTCCAGATAGCCCTTGAAAATCACGCCGTCATAGTAGTTCGGATCTCCGACGAGGGAGAAATCCAGACGGATTGCGCCGTCCGCAAAAGCTTCCGTCCCCGCTTCGCAGATGCCGATCAGCGTCCGGATCACGCGCGCGAACTGCTGCAGCTTCGCATCATTGACCTTCCCGTTCAGAAGCTCCACGACCTGCCCGAGAGCTTTCCGCGGGCTCTCCTCCAGGCGCAGCAGCTGCAGGAAACGGTCGATGTCCGCTTGTTTCAGGCTGAACTCCTCCAGCAGGCTTCTCAGCTCATGGCGGTTTTTCTCGCCGATCAGAGCAAGGATCTGTGTTTTGCCGGCTGCCGTAATGCCGCAGGCATCGATCAGCTCGGACAACAGGCCCAGATCGGAAATCTCCAGCACATACCTGCCTCCGGCTTTCTGAAGGCTGCGCAGCGCGAGCTCCAGCACCTCGCAGAGCGTATAATCATCGATCGCACCGATGGCTTCCAGCCCTGTCTGCAGGATTTCCTGATAGCCCTCCGCGCTCTGCCGGATACGGTAAACGTTTTCATTATAGTAAAGCTTCCGCACGCCGGACGCCGGATCCTGGGTGTTTTTGACGATCGAAAGCGTCACGTCCGGCTTAAGCGCCATCAGTTTGCCGTTCGTGTCGGTAAAGGTGATAACGCCCTCCGCGATCAGGAAATCCTTATGGTTCGCATACAGATCATATTCTTCAAACTTGCTCATGCGGTAGCGGGAATAGCCAAAGTCCTCATAAAGCTCCCGCAGCGCGTATACGAGCTGCTCGGCCGGTTTCAGTCCGTTCTGGCGGGAAAAGGCCGCGTCATCGTTCTGCCATGTCATGCTTTCTGGCCTCCGTCCAGTCTCTCGAGCGCTGTCTGATATCCGCCGCTGCCGTAATGAAGGCACCGGCTGACGCGCCCGATCGTCGCCGTCGACATCTCCGTCTGCTCCGCGATCTTCTGATAGCTCATGCCCTGCGAAAGCAGCCGCGCGGCCTCCAGGCGCTGCGCCATATCCTGCACCTCCTTGATCGTGCACAAATCCTCAAAATAATCGTAGCATTCCTCTATCGTCTTCAGATTCAGAATGGATCGGAAAAGTCTGTCTGTCGCTTCGTTTCGAATATTCATCGCCATGTCTCCTTAGATTACTGTCCCCGGGGTGCTGTGCCGAACCGCTGCAAAATACCTTATTATACAATATGTTCATACAACCTTGCCGGGACAGTTTCATATATTACCACTTTATCACGCTAAAGTAAAGAGGTATTTTCAAAAAACATATCAAAAAGGCACCGCGAAAAGGAAGCATATCCTAAGCCTTTGCAGATGCCCGATCTTTTCGTAGTGCCTTGATAGTCTTGCCGGATTTCATTGATTCAGTAAAAAACGCAACAATAGGCATTTTTACTGAATCAAATGCCGTCCGCCTTCTCGCGGCCTCTTTCGCCGCCCTTTCTGCCTAAGCCCCGGGGACGGATCTCCCTTACTTGGACAGCTTCCGGCAGAGCCAAACCACGAGGCATGCGCCGCCGATCGAAAGAATGATCCCCATCAGCCAGCCACCGCCGATGCCAAGCAGGTTTCCGATCAATCCGCCCACGAAACCACCGACAATGCCGAGGATAATGTTCTTAAGCGTGTTGCTCGTATCCGCTTTCATGATCGAATTCGCCGCGTAGCCGCAGATTCCGCCGATAATGATTTCAACAATCAGTCTGATTAACATGTTTTTTCCCTCCTGAAATATAATGATGAACAGCAGCGCTCCTCGCGCTGCGTTTTCTTAATTAACGCATTTGTTTCTTCCAGAACGCGGCTGCCTTGCTTGTCCAGCCGGCGGCTGAAGTGGAACGCCCGCTTCCGAAGCCATGTCCGCCGATTTCGCCAAGCAGCAGCTCGTTCGGAATCCCAAGTCTGGTCAGGCCCTCCTGCATCAGCAGGCTGTTTTTGACAGGGACCTCCGGATCGTCCTTGCAGTGCACCAGAAATGTCGCAGGATAGCCTGCCCACAGGTGATGATGGACGGCAAAACGCTCCAGAACCTCCGGTGTGTGTCCTCCGTAAATGCGGTCCATCGCCTCTTCCTGTCCCTCCCGCAGCCATGAATAGATGACCGGATAGATCAGGAAAAGCGCGGCTGGTTTGGGCAGTCCGTACCTGGTGTAGCCATAATTGTCGCTGCCCCACTCCGCGGCAAGATGTCCTCCCGCCGAAAAGCCGCCAACCACATAATTCTCCGTGGAAACGTCCAGCTCCTCCGCGTTTGCGAGGATGTAACGGACCGCCGCTGCCAGATCGTCAAACGGATCGGGCAGCAGATTCGCGTAGCCCACCCGGTAATTCAGCAGAAAAACCGGATAGCCCAGCGCGTTCAGCTCCTGCGCCGTGCTGAAGCCTTCGATCACGGAGCAGACCGAGCCGTATCCGCCGCCGGCGCACAACAGCGCAAACGGCTTCTTTGCCGCTGAGGCCGCATCTATCTCTGAGGCCGGGGCCGCATCTGTCTCCGAGGTCGGGACAGCGTCCGTCTGTACCGTCGGAGCCGCGTCCGCCCGGAAATACAGCAGCTTGACCGGTGCTTTCTCCGGATTCTCCGCGATCTCCTGCTCCGTATATACATCGTAGAGAATCTTTTCTCCATTGAAAATCTTTCGCAGCAGATGATTCACGCCATCGCACTGCGCGTAGATATCACGGTTCGGATCGGGACGGTTCCGCTCGCGCAGCGTCGCCTCGCCCGGCAGCCCGATCACCGGCGGCCTTTTGCCGACAAAATACGGAATGAACGGCTTAACTTCGGGCAGATCATAGATCTCCTGAAAAGGTGTATCCACAGTAAACTCGAACATGTTCTGTCCCCCTTGTAAGGTTTTCCCGGCCGAATCGCGATCAGAAAAGATCGTCGTCCATCGGAAGATGCGTAATGCGGCGCAGCTGATACCGGTCCGTCAGCGCCTGTGTATCCGCGATGACCTCGGGCCGTCCGATCGCGTCCGTCTGATGCGCGTCGATGCCCCAAATTACGTCGTTTCCCATCTCTCCGACGATTTTCCAGAATTCTTCTCTCGGATAATCACGGTGCTGCATCACGCCCAGCATATTGATTTCCAGCGGAATATTGTACTCTTTGGCTACTGTGCAGATCCGCCGCATCTCTCTGTCGTAGACAGCAGGGTCGCCGGTAAAACGGATCAGGTCCGGATGCGCGAAATACGCGATGCGGCCCGTCGCCATCGCAGTGCACACAAGATCCACATAGGCTTTGATTACGGCAGAATCCTTCGTCTCCTGTCCCGAATAGATCGCGGTAAATTCATCGGAGTGCTCATCCGCGTCCACGATAAAATGCTGCCCGAGGATCATATATTCGATCCCGTTCGCGTCCGCAGCGCGGCAGAGCTCATCAAAATATTTCGGCATGTATTCAACTTCCAGTCCCAGATGAATCCGGATCCGGTCCTGATATTCATCCCGCAGATCACGGATCGTCTGCGCGTATTCCGGAAGCTGGCTCATCTTCATCCGCATCCGGGATACCTGTTTATCCTCCGGATACGGCTGCGGTGTATGGTCGGAGAATCCGAAAACGCGGAAACCCGCCCGGATCGCGGCTTCTACATATTCTCTTTCGGTACCGGACGCGTGCCCGCACCGTGTTGTATGCGCATGATAATTCACATCCATCCTTACAGCACCTCCTCGCTGTCTGATTATACATGATTTTCGGGATTTCGTACAGTCCGGAAAGGGACAGTTTTTAAGAAGCGCGGCAATTTCTCTCTTGCGGAAGTCTTCCCGGATTGTTATAATAGGCCCAGAACAGCACGTGACCTGTTTCATGATAAGGAGAACCATATGAACGACATTATTTTTACCCGTACAAGCATCCGTAAATACAAGGATCAGCCTGTAGAAGAGGAAAAGCTCGACCGTCTGCTGCGCGCCGCGATGCAGGCCCCTTCCGCCGGCAACCAGCAGCCCTGGGAATTCTATATTGTCACCAGCAAAGATAAACTTGCGGCTCTTGCGGAGTCGAGTCCTTTTGCCGGCTGTACCAAAGACGCGCCGGCGGCGATCGTCGTCTGCAGCCGCACGACAAAGATCCGCTGGCTGGATTACGCTGAAATCGACTGTTCGATCGCCTGCGAAAACATCTGGCTCGAGGCGGAGCAGCTCGGCCTCGGGACAGTCTGGCTCGGCATCGCGCCGTTGAAAGGGCGGATGGACAAGGTCCGTGAGATTCTTGGGATTCCGGAGGAGCTGAATGCTTTTGCCATCATGCCGGTCGGCTATCCGGACGAAACCCGCACCCAGCAGGACCGCTACGACGCGTCCCGCATCCACAGAATTGACTGATCGTACAGGTCATTGCCAATATTAACCACAGCGAAAGGAGATTTCTCTATGAAACTCGGAATTATCGGAGCGCCGGAGGCTCAGTCCCTCCTGCACGCTAAAGAGCTCGGGCTCGATTTTGTCGAATTTGACTGCAATTACGGCTTATACGGCGGGAACCGTCCCATCGCAGACATCGCCAGAAACCAGGATTCCATCAAAAAAGCGTCCGAAGAGACCGGTGTTGGTGTCGGCGCTATCGGGCGCTGGTCCAGCCATATTCTGGACGCGCAGGGCGAGATCATCCCCGCGGAATGGAACGAAGTCAAGGCTCTGATCGATTTCGGCGCCGCGCTGGGGAGCAAAAACTATCTCTGCAGTGTGTCCTGGGTGCCGGAGCTTACCTATTACAAGAACGTCACGGCCGCGATCAAGGTTCTGCGCGAAATCGTCGCTTACGCGGCGGACAAGGGAATGCAGACCTCCATCGTCAACTGCATGATGGGCGGCAACTATATCCGCACGCCGGAGCTCTGGCGTCTGGTGCTGCCGGAGGTTCCCGGACTCGGCATCAAATATGATCCGTCCCACAGCTTCGTCCACGGCGGACAGAACGGCCGCTATATCGAAGAAGCCTTGGAATTCGGCAAGGACATCAAATATGTCCATATCAAAGGCGTGATCCAGCGCGGCGATTCCCGCGAGCCGCAAGAATGGGCGATGCGCGATCTGACCTACGCTGTACCGGAGGCCGAGGCTTACGTGAACGCGAACCGTCTGCCCGACAATGCCTACGACAATCCGCCGGCAGGTCTTGACTGCATCAACTGGAGAGCCTTCTTCGGCGTGCTGTACAAGTATTTCTACGACGGATGCCTCTCCATCGAGCCGCATTCCTCCACCTGGCGCGGTGAAAAGGGCGAGCTCGGCGTGAAATACACGATCAAGTATATCCGCGATCTGATGATTCTGGACTAACGCGCCGTCCGGCCGGAATCATCAGTCCGTCCGGCGCAGGATGTCAACCTGTTTGGCCAAAAATCAGTCTTCGCGCCGCAGGACGAGAAGCCAGTCCGGATTCGGCATATATTCTTTGGCCGGCGATCGGAAGGTCCAAAGGTCCGGGTTTCCGGCTGCGGCGGCGTTGGCCGCGGCGGCAGCTGACGCGGTGCTGATCGCAGTAGGTGCTGACGTGGCGCTGCCGAAATCCCGCGTTTCCATGTAGCTCATCGCGCCGGTCAGCGGATTCATCCAGTAAGCGGCCCATCTGCCCGTCAGCGCGTTTTCGCGCAGGGTAATATTGCGGCCTGTATAGGAATAGGCCAATACATAACCCTCGCCTGCGAAGCACGCGATCCGGTCATATCTGTCCCCGTTATCCACAAGCAGCCCCCGGGCTGCTTTTCCTTTTGTATAATCCAGGCTGCGCAGGAGCCGCGCCATATGGCTTACGCTGTCTGAACCGGGATGATGCAGAGCCTCCTGCCAGGTCTCCCAGCAGTTATAGCCGCCGGCCTTGTCCCGCGTATTCCAGAACTGCATGATAGCGTTATGCCCGTAGGTAAACCCGCAGGCCCCCTCGAGCACCGACCACCAGGCATAGCGGCGCACGTCATGATCCCTCCAGTACGGCTCCGCACCACTGTGCAGTCCCTGCGGGATGTTTTCATAGGAAGGCTCTGCGTCCAGAACAGGTTTCGGCGCGTCCGCGGTCATTTTATACACTCTGTCCACATACTTCCAGTTATCTTCTCCGAAGCTGTAACTGTCCCCGTCGTTATCGTCCCAGGCCTTAAGCTGTGTCTGGTCATAACGGCGGTGTCCGGACTGGAACATATGGACATCGAGCCAGTCCGTGTCTGGAAAGAAATCGATCGAGGTCGTCCTGCCAAACGGATGGAAGCAGATCAGGCGCTCCGGATCTTTTTCGCGGAAAACTGTCCCCATCGCGTTCCAATACTCAGCAGCTTCGTTGCCGCGGGTGTCCCCGCCGAGGATCCAGATCACATTGGGACGGTTCCGGAACCGTTCTGCGAGGAACCGCGCGTATACACGCCCCTGCTCTGCGGAATACTTCTTCGAATAGCTGCCCCAATGCGGGAGAAGTCCCATGTACAGGCCATACTTCTCGGCAATTCCGACGATTCTGTCCGCGCGATCCCAATACGCGGCGAGCGGCTTTGCGATATCCAGATCCTCAAACGCGTGCTCGTTGTAGGCGTTTACATCCGGCACTGCATGGAAAAGTGTCGCCTGTATGACGGAATAGCCTTTCTCCGCCCGGTTGCGGAAATAGACCTCCGCCTCCTCTTCCGTCAGTCTTTGGAAAAGAAGCCAGGCCGTATCACCCAACCAGAAAAAGGCCGTCTCTCCATTCCTGAGATAACGGCCGTCTGTCCGCAGCGTCCCGTAATCCCACGGTCCGCCGGCTGCATTGCTGTTTTTCATCTGTTCCTGTAGCCTTCCTGCCTCTTGGCTGTCATTGACAACTTCAGACAACAATATTGAATTCCTTCTCCGCGCACGCCCGGATCGCGTCAAAAGTCGAATCACTGAGATCGTGCTCAACCTTGCAGGCGTCTTCCCGCGCCGTCTCCGGGTCGATCCCCATATGGATAAATATCTCCGTCAGCACCTTGTGACGGGTATAGATCCTGGTCGCGACCTTCATACCGGTCTCTGTCAGCGTAATCAGGCTGTCACTGTCCATCGTAATATAACCGGCCTCCCGTAAGCGCTTCGTCGCATAGCTTACACTCGGTTTGGTAACATGAAGCTGCTCCGCTATATCAATAGAACGGATGAATCCATGTTTCTCCTGCATCATCAGCATCGCTTCCAGATAGTCTTCTCCGGATTCCGCAAGTATCATGAATGTTTCACCCTCTTTCCAATTCTTTGTTTAATAGCTTAACATATTCCGCCAACATTTGCAAGCAAAAAAGATTTTGCAGGAATTTTGATGAAACCTATTGACTTCCGGGGTTAGAGATGTTAAACTTTAGTAAGTTAGCTTGAACTAACTATATCTATTGCGTCGTTAGGTGTTTTTCTTAACCGCAAGCAACGAATGGAGGCGCTGTCATGATGCCGCTAACTCTCGCCAACGTCGGGGACAAGAACATGATCCTTAAGGTCGGCGGTAAACCGGATGTCAAGAAGCATCTGGAGGATTTGGGCTTTGTCGCAGGCAGTGACGTTACGATTGTTTCCGCTATCGGCGGGAATCTGATCGTCACGGTCAAGGAATCCCGGGTTGCAATCAGCCGTGAAATGGCTGCTAAAATAATGGTGTAAAGGAGAAGAGAAATGAACACTCTTAAAGGAACCAGGATCGGAGACACCGTTACGGTTGTAAAGCTCCATGGTGAAGGCGCCGTTAAGCGCAGAATCATGGATATGGGCATTACAAAAGGAACGGAGATCTATGTCCGTAAGGTTGCCCCTCTGGGTGACCCTATCGAAGTAACCGTCAGAGGTTACGAACTGTCTATCCGCAAAGCTGACGCGGAAATGGTGGAAGTGAGGTAATCATTATGGCTGGTGAAATCAGAATTGCCCTCGCGGGCAACCCGAACAGTGGTAAAACAACACTTTTCAACAATCTGACCGGCGCGAACCAGTTCGTAGGAAACTGGCCCGGCGTTACCGTTGAGAAGAAGGAAGGCAAGCTGAAAAAGCATGATGACGTCATCATCACAGACCTTCCCGGCATCTATTCTCTTTCTCCCTATACTCTGGAAGAAGTCGTCGCGAGAAACTACCTGATCAGTGAGCGTCCGGACGCGATCCTCAACATCGTCGACGGTACCAACCTGGAAAGAAACCTTTATCTGACCACGCAGCTCACCGAGCTTGGTATCCCGGTCGTCATCGCCATCAACATGATGGACCTGGTCGCGAAGAGCGGCAATAAAATCAACGTCGCGGAGCTGTCCCGTGAGCTCGGCTGCAAGATCGTTGAGATCTCCGCGCTGAAGGGCGACGGCATTACCGAAGCCGCAGAGGCCGCTGTCGCTGCCGCAAAGAGCGGCAAGAAGACCGTTCCGATGCATACTTTCTCCGGCGTTGTCGAGCATGCGCTGGCGCACATCGAGGAAGCCGCGCTGCACAACATTCCTGAGGAGCAGCAGCGCTGGTACGCGGTCAAGATCTTCGAGCGTGATGACAAGGTTCTGGAGCAGCTGAAGATCGCTCCGGCTACTCTTTCCCACATCGAAGAGGACATCAAGGCTGCTGAGAAGGAGCTGGACGATGATGCCGAGAGCATTATCACCAACGACCGTTATGTCTATATCGCCTCCATTCTGAAGGGCGTTTACAAGAAGAAGGGTTCCGAGAAGCTTACCGTATCCGACAGGATCGATAAGATCGTTACGAACCGTTGGCTTGCTCTCCCGATCTTCGCGGTTGTCATGTTCCTGGTCTACTGGATCGCGATGGGCCCGTTCGGCACTCTGCTGACCGACTGGACCAATGACGTTCTGGGCGGCGAATGGCTGGTAGAAGGATCCCGCAGCATTCTGGAAGGCTGGGGCGCTTCCGGCTGGCTCGTCGGACTGATCTCCGACGGTATCATCGCCGGCGTTGGCGCGGTTCTCGGTTTCGTACCACAGATGCTGGTTCTGTTCTTCATGCTTTGCATCCTTGAGGATATCGGTTACATGGCCCGTATCGCGTTCATCATGGACCGTATCTTCCGTCGCTTTGGTCTGTCCGGCAAGTCCTTCATTCCGATGCTGATCGGATCCGGATGCGGCGTTCCCGGCGTTATGGCTTCCCGTACGATCGAGAACGAGAGAGACCGTCGTATGACCATTATGACCACCTGCTTCATCCCCTGCGGCGCTAAGATGCCGATCATCGGCCTGATCGCGGGTGCGCTCTTTGACGGCAGCGGCCTGATCGCTACCGCGGCTTATTTCATCGGCGTCGCAGCCATCATCGTCTCCGGTATCATGCTGAAGAAGACAAAAATGTTCGCCGGCGAGCCTGCTCCGTTCGTTATGGAGCTTCCGGCTTACCACATTCCGTCCTGGAAGAACGTCCTCCGCGGAACATGGGAGCGCGGCTGGTCCTTCATCAAGCGTGCCGGTACCGTTATCGTTATTTCTTCCATCGTTATCTGGGCTCTGTCCAGTTTCGGAACCGTCAATGGTCAGTTCGGAATGGTCGATGAGCTGGCGGAAGACGAGACGCTGTGGACGGACGAATATGTCGAGAGCGTAGCTGAGAAGATGGATCTGGATGCTGATCAGGTCAACCCGATGGATGATTCCATTCTGGCTGACGTCGGCAACTTCGTATCCCCGATCTTCAAGCCCCTTGGATTCGGCGCATGGCGTCCGACCGTCGCGACTGTAACCGGTCTTGTCGCGAAGGAAGAGGTCGTCGGAACCTTCGGTGTTCTGTATAACTATGAAGCAGAGACCGAGGAAGACGAGCTCGATGAAGAAGGTTCTCAGATCTGGCCGAATGTCGAGGCTGATTTCAACAGCATTTCCAAGGGTCACGGCAAGCTTGCCGCCTTTGCGTTCATGATCTTCAACCTGCTGTGCGCACCTTGCTTCGCTGCTATGGGCGCGATCAAGCGTGAGATGAACAACGCCAAGTGGACATGGTTCGCCATCGCTTACATGTGCGTATTCGCTTACATCATTGCTCTGATCGTATACCAGATCGGTCTGCTCTTCGCAGGCGCGACCCAGATCATCGGCCTGATTGTAGCCGTTGCGCTTCTTGCGTTCCTGTGCTACATGCTCTTCCGTCCGTATTATGAAGCAAATACCCTGACGGTTGAGACCTCTGCCGGTACTTCAAAATGATCGCCTGGTTTGCGGCACATCTGGTCGACATTCTGCTCATCCTCGCGGTCGCCGCGGTCGTCGGTCTGTGTGTGTACAGTATGATTGCTGATAAAAAGGCAGGACGCTCCTCCTGCGGCGGCAGCTGTTCAGGCTGCTCCAGCTGCGCGATGGGCGGCGCCTGCCACAGGAAAAAAGCTTATTGATCAGGTTTGCAGAGTTTCTTTTGCAGCCGGATAGAAAATCTTCCAATCGGAAAGGCGCGGTTCCCAGGAGCCGTGCCTTTTTCGTTCTCCGCTTTGCGCGAATCCGGATTCTGCTCCGCCCATTTCCCGTCCCTCCTGTTGAGAATCGGACGAGGATGTGTTATAATACCGAAAATGCAATTTTTGAAAAGGAGTCTGTTGACGTTTGCTCTGTGGAAACGTCCTTGATAATATGACCAACGCAAAAACCCGTTCCAAATGGAAGAAATACAGAGGGACAACTATCCTGTTAGTTCTCATTCTCGCCGTCGAGGTTTTCTTGCTGATCCGCTCTTGCAGGAGGGATCCGGACGGCTCCGGACCGGACTCCGGTTCGATTGCCGCGCAGTCTGCCACATCCTCCACGGAGTCCACTGCAACCTCCACAGAGGCCACTGCAAACACCGCGGAGGCCTCTTCCGGAGCCTACCTGGAAACGCCCGGCCCAGAATCGAAGCCGGAGGAAACGTCCGTCGAGGAATCCGTCCCTGCGTCTGAATCAGAGCCTGAATCCAAGGAAGAGACGGGATCTCATGCCGAAATCGGATCCCATGTGGAAACGGAGGCCGAAATCCTTGCCCGTCTGCCCGAAAAGCTGCAGATGTTGTATGAGCGGAATCCGGATACGCATGACTTCGTATTCGGTTACGAAGAAAACCACGATAAGGATTTTGAAATCGATCTCAGCGAATATGAAAACTGCTCGGAGATCCCTCTCCTGCTGCAGTGGGACAAGCGCTGGGGCTATAAGGAATACGCCGGGGAAATGTTCGGACTCTCCGGCTGCGGCCCGACCTGTCTTTCCATGTGCGCCATCTATCTGACCGGCAATCCGGAGTATTCACCGGATTATATGCGGCAGTTCTCGATCGAGAACGATTATTATGTCGACGAAAACGGCAGCAAATGGCTTCTGATCATGGAGGGTCCGGAGCAGTTCGGCATCGAAGTGACAGAAATCCCGGTCTATGAGGACCGCGTCATCGATAATCTCGAGGTTGGCAACCCCATCGTCTGCATCGTCGGTCCCGGTCCTTTTACGACAACGGGACACTTCATCGTGCTGGCCGGTGTGGACGAAGACGGTAATATTAAGGTTAACGATCCGAACAGCATCGCAAGATCGTCCAGGACATGGCGTTTTTCCGAGTTTGAGGATCAGATTGAAGCCATGTGGGTTTTGCGCTGAGAGATCTGTCCCCACGCCGAATCCGCCTTCTCTGTATCTGCTCCGGAGCAATCCTCCGGAATGGGTGTTGTAAAAACTCACAAAAAGTTATATAATATATTAAATCATTAATACAGGAGGTGCTCTGTATGGATATCTTTGAGAAGTGCTATCAGCCGTCTCTTGCTTCGGAAATCAAGAAAAAAGGCCTCTATCCGTATTTTCACGCGCTGGAGACCCGTCAGGATAAAGAAGTCATTATGGAAGGCAAGCGGCGCATTATGCTTGGCTCCAACAATTATCTCGGACTGACGACCAATCCGGAAGTCATGGAAGCCGGTATTAAAGCCATCGAGCAGTACGGCACAGGCTGTTCCGGTTCCCGTTTTCTGAACGGCACGCTGAATCTCCACCTCGAGCTGGAAGCAGAGCTGGCCAGATTCCTCCATAAGGAAGCCGTTATGACGTTTTCGACCGGTTTCCAGTCCAATCTGGGCATCATCAGCGCGATCGTCGGACGCAACGATTATATGATCTGTGATAAAGAGAATCACGCGAGTATCTATGACGGATGCAAGCTCAGCTACGGTAAGATGCTGCGCTATGACCACGCGGATATGGAAGGTCTGGAGAGAGCCCTGCAGCGCGTTCCCGAGGATTGCGGCGCTCTGGTCATCACCGACGGTGTCTTCTCCATGGGCGGCGATATCGCGAAGCTTCCGGAGATCGTAAAGCTGGCCCGTAAGTACGGTGCCCGCGTTATGGTCGACGACGCGCACGGACTCGGCGTTCTCGGCGAGGGCGGCCGCGGCACCGCGAGCTATTTCGGTCTGGAAGACGAAGTCGATATCTATATGGGTACTTTCAGTAAATCCCTCGCTTCTCTCGGCGGTTACATGGCCGCGAAGAAGGACGTTGTCGAATATGTCCGCCACGCATCAAGACCGTTTATTTTCTCCGCTTCCATTACGCCGGCAAGCTGCGCCACCGCGCTCGCCGCGCTACGTTATCTGGAAGCGCATCCGGAGATCGTGACACGGCTGTCCGATCTGTCCGCTTATGCCCGCAAAGCCTTCATGGACCGCGGGATTCCGATCCGTCAGTCCACCACGCCGATTATTCCGATCTATACCTATGAGCCGGAGGAGACGCTCCGCGCCGCTATGGAGATCTATGACCGCGGCGTCTATGTCAATCCGACGCTTCCTCCGGCAACACCTGATCACGAATGCCTGCTGCGCACCAGCTACATGGCAACGCTGACAGAAGAGCTGATCGACGAAGCGGTAGGCATCATCGCGTCTGTTATCGGCTGATTTCAAACCCATTCCGCGGCCCTGCCGCGGCGAAAGGAGAAAAACATGAAGAATTTCCGCAAAGTTACCGCGATCCTTCTTGTCTTTGTTCTGACCGCAGGTATGTTCCTGACATCCTGCGTTAAGAAGGACAATACCGCGGAGGCATCCACCGCTGAGGCAGAGAGTTCTGTCCCTGCCGAATCCTCCAAGGAAGAAAGCTCCAAGGCCGAGTCCTCTAAAGAAGAGTCCTCCAAGCCTGCCGAATCTTCCAAAGAAGAGTCCTCTGCCGAAGAATCTTCTCAGATTCCTGTCCCTGAAGGCAACATGAACCTGCTGACCGGTCTGTACAACCTCTCGGACGA
>CACZPA010000274.1 GCA_902782895.1 uncultured Eubacteriales bacterium | reverse complement strand
GCCGGAATCCGACCTTGAGCTTATAAAAGGGGAATCGGCATAGCCGGTCGTTTCCAACCAACTATGCCGATTATTTTTTTCGGGACGCTAATCCCTAATTTGCCCCCGCTTTTGGTGCAGTTTCCACATGAGAAAAAGATATACTCGCGCGGGAAAAAGCCAAAGGGGCTTTTTATATCTGATTTGCGCGATTAATTTCTAAATAATGCAGACCAAGATCAAATATAAAATAAAACAAGAATATCTTGACGGATGGATTAGATACTGCTATAATAATCGCAAATCTTGGATGGGATGGTGTTGGAGATGGCATATGATAAAGCCCTTATAGCAGGCAAACTCAGACGGTGGGAAGGTTTTCTCGACAATTACAGACTTCCGGAATGGCAGGAGATCCCGAATATCGGTCTGTATATGGAGCAGGTCATCATTCTGCTGAAGCAGTATCTGGACTATCTGCCGCCGGAGCTTAAGGAAGAGCAGTTCATCACGGCGACTACGATCAACAATTATGTCCGGAAGAAGATCATGCCGGAGCCGGTAAAGAAAAAATACTACCGCAGCCATATCGCGTATCTGATCATCATCTGTTCTCTGAAACACTGCTTGAGCATCCCGACGCTGCAGACCATGATCCCGATGGGGATCAGCGAAGAAGAGCTGCAGGCGATCTACAGCTCCTATGTTGAACGTCACCGCATGGCGGCCTCGCTTTTTATTCAATATGTACGGTCCGCGGCGGGCGGTATTCTGGATCATGAGCCGGATTCCGATTATTCCACCGACAGTACGCAGGATCTCATCACCGGAGTAGCCGTGATCAGCGGGTTTGCGCGCCTGCTCGCGGAGAAGCTTCTGCTGCTCAATAACAAAACGCTTGAGGACGGCGGAGAAATCACCGTCAGACGCCCGACGGAGCGGACGACGACCGGAAGAGCAGCGGTCGGCAATGCAGCCGAAAAAGCGGCGGACGGCCCCGCAGCCGAAAGAGCGGAAGCCAGCAATGCAGCCGAAAGAGCGGCGGCCGGCCCCACGGCCGAAAAAACGGCGGACGCCGTCTCGGCCGGAGCAGAAGTCTGATCGCAGAAACATCAAGAAAGGAGGCATTCCGCAAATGCCAAGAACAAAACTTGCGGACCGGAAGCTTCCGGAGTATACTAAAGGAGAAGAGATCGCCAATATGGTGACGCACATCGTCGGCGCGGTGTTCGGACTGGTCGCGCTTGTGCTCTGTGTCGTTGCCGCCGCGTTGAGGGGAGATGCCTACAGAATCGTAGGATCGGCTATTTACGGCACTTCACTGATCGTTCTGTATACGGTTTCGAGTGTTTATCACGGACTGCATCCCAATAAAGGCAAGAAGGTCATGCAGGTCATTGATCACTGCATGATCTATTTTCTGATCGCCGGGACCTATACACCGATCATGCTCGGCCCGGTAAGGGCGCTGACCCCGGTCCTCGCGTGGACGGTTCTGGGCCTGGTATGGGGAATCAGCGCGTTTGCGACGGTTTTCACGGCGATCGATCACAGACAGTACAGAGTGCTGTCCAATGTCTGTTATATCGGAATCGGATGGCTGGTCATTTTCGCGCTGAAACCGACGGTGCAGGCGATTACGATGCCCGGATTCTGGTATCTGCTCGGAGGCGGCATCGCCTACACGGTCGGCGCCATTCTGTACGGAATCGGCGCGCACCGGCATACAAAATACATCCATTCGGTATTCCATGTTTTTGTTGTACTGGGGACAGTTCTTCAGTTTATTACGGTATACGTGTACTGCATGTAAACATTTATTTATCGGAGGAATGGCTAATGAAGTTTCTCAAGAAAATCTACGGAGGGCTCAATCTGACATGGGGCAAGGTGATCCTTTTTGCGGTGATCGCGGGTGTATATACCGGCGTGATGGCGCTGCTGCCGTTTGCCCGCGATACGTCCCTGGAGGATATTTCCATTTTCTTTGAATGCTGGATCCTGTTTGGCATCCTGATCATTATGAACAGCAAATCCAATCTGGATTCCGCGCTCAAGTGCTTTGTGTTCTTCCTGATCAGCCAGCCCATCGTATATCTGGTCCAGGTTCCTTTCTATGAGGAAGGATGGAAGATCTTCGGCTATTACCGCAACTGGATCGTCTGGACGATCCTGACGCTGCCGATGGGCTATATCGGCTACTATATGAAGAAAGACAAGTGGTGGGGCGTATTGATCCTTCTGCCGATGCTGGTGTTTCTCGCGTCACACGCGATGGGGTACCTCAGCAAAGCGGTCTTCTGGTTCCCGCGCCATCTGCTGAGCTGCCTGGTGTGTCTTGCGACGATGATCTGTTCCGTTCTGGGGATTTTTACCGATAAAAAGGCCAGGATCATCGGAATGGCCGCTAACGCCGTCTTGATCGTCGGGATCATCGTGGCGGCGATCGTGGATCCTTATACGTATAATACGACGCTGATGATAGGGGACGGTTCCCGGGGCGCGGTATTTGACGAGACCTATGAGGTTTCCATGGACCCGAGATACGGCGAAGTGAAGATCGACTACAGCGAGGGGATCGAGACATATATGCTGGACGCGGCCTTCCGCAGAGCAGGTACGACGGAAGTCGTGCTCAAAGCTCCGGACGGGACGCAGACGGTATTTGAGGTGAAGATCCGCTACGACGGCTACGACCTGCAAAAGAAATAATTTTCCGAAAAGCATTGCATATTTTTGGCGGAAAGCATATAATAATTGCAACTGCGGCTGTATAATGCAGCCCGATGCTATACCTCGAGGGGTCACGCCTGAGTCGGTAAAAGCAAATACATTATAAAAAAGAAAGGGTGTACGCAAGATGGGAAAAATGATTGGGTACTGTGTAGCAGGACTTGGTGTTGGTAAGAACCATGTTCGCGGAGTTCTGGGTTCTGATCATGGCAAACTGATCGCTCTTTGCGATCTGCTGCCGGATAAGATGGATATGGTGGAGAAGACCGTTATCGCTAAGGATCTGGAAGCGCATCCGGAGCATAAGGAGCACATCGCAGACGAGCTGCTGAAGTATACGGATTTCGATGAGATGCTCAAGAATCCCGAGATCGAGTGCGTCAGCATCGCTCTTCCCAGCGGCCTGCATGCAAAGTACGCTATTAAGGCTATGGAAGCCGGCAAGAACGTTCTGATCGAGAAGCCGATGGACATCACCGTTGAGGCTGCACAGAGCATTATCGACGCATGGAAGCGCACCGGCGTTAAGGTCGGCGTTATGCATCAGAACCGTAACAACCTCGACATGGCTCCGATGAAGAGAGCTATTGACGAAGGACATATCGGCAAAGTATTCCTGGGCACCTTCGAAGTTAAGTGGTACCGTGAGCAGTCTTACTTTGAGAGAGACGGCGGCTGGAGAGGCACCTGGAGCATGGACGGCGGCGGATCCCTGATGAACCAGGGCGTTCATACCGTTGACCTGATGCAGTGGCTGATGGGCGACGTTGAGAGCGTTACCTCCACGATGGCGATCTGCGGACATGACATCGAGACCGAGGATATGACCGCTTCCCTGATCAAGTTCAAGAGCGGCGCGACCGCCACCTTCGTCAGCACGACCTGTGCTTATGAGGCAGGCTGCGGCACCGGTATCAAGGTTTACGGCACGGACGGCACCATCGAGTGCGACCAGGGCGAGATTCTGACCTGGAAGATCCACAGCAACGTTAAGGATCGCGAGATCGCCAAGGCTATTGAGAGCGCGGAAGAGAACGCTATGAAAGCTAAGTATTCCGTAGGCGGAAGCGCGGCTTCTGACCCGGCTCTGTCCACCGGACACGGCAGTGTTGTTAACAATCTGATCAACGCTATCTACAACAACACCGATCCGATGATCGTTCCGACCGAAGGTATCAAGGCTGTTAAGATCGTTAACGCGATCTATGAGTCTGCCCGCACCGGCAAGACAGTCTATCTCGACTGATCCGTCAAAAGGGAACAAAGAACATGAGAATTGGATATAACCTTCCCGGCGGCTCTTTTATGCCGCAGGGAGAGAAGAATGTAGCCGCATCAACTTATCAGCTGCTTCTGGACGGCGACCGTCTGGTCATCGAGGCCGGTTATGACTATTCCGAAGCTACGGTAGGAATGATCATGCAGCTGACAGAGGAAGAACTTCAGGACCTCGCGGCGCGCCGCAAGGCCGGCACCTTCCATCTGGAAGCCTGCAACAGCTTTATTCCGTTCAAGTACAGAATCGCGGAAGGCACCATGCGGGATGAGCTCCGTGAGTATGTCGAGGAAGCCATGCGCAGACTGGACATGCTGGACATCCGCATCGTCGTTTTCGGCAGCGGAAGAGCGCGCATGATTCCGAGAGGCGGAGACGTTGCAGCCGGTATGGAAGAGATCTGCAATTTCCTGCGCATGTGCGAGGAAGTCGCGGAGAAATACAACGTGACAGTCGTGATCGAGCCGCTTAACCGCAGAGAGACCAACTGTATTCTTTCCGTTAAGGAAGGCGCGGAGATTGTCCGTAAGCTGAACCTGCCGCATATCCGTCTGCTCGCTGACGCTTATCATATGTTCATGGAGAAGGAGAGCTTTGACGTACTCGAGAGCGAGGGAGAGCTCCTGGCGCATACGCACATCGCGGAAGTACCGGAGAGAATCTGGCCCGGCGCTCACGGCGGCAAGTATCTGAAGGGCTTTGCTGAGCATCTGAAGAAGGCCGGATATAACGGCAGAGTTACCGCGGAATGCGGAGCTACCAATTTCGCGGTCGAGTTGAATCCTGCTTTCCGTTTCATGAATTATGTATTCAAGGATGGAGAGGAGTACAAGATGGCATTGACATTTACAGCCAAGAGAGATATGTGCCAGGAGCCTGTTTTCCTGGCGGCGGAAGAGCTTCCGGAAGTTGTCGGAAGCGCCAAGACCGCTGATGGCCGTGTATTCCCGGCGCAGAAGGTTGAAGGCGGCATCCTGCTTCTTGCGGACGCTAAGAAGGGCGAGACCGTTGCGGTCGAGCTTAGCGAAGAGAAGTGCGGACTGGGCGTTGAGATCGTTGAGCGTCCTGAGGCTTCCGCTCTGGATGTTAAGATTGGCGGACAGCTGTTCACCTCCTATGTATACGCAGGAGAGCTGAAGCCGTATCTGGGACCGATCATCGCCGGCAACGGCGACTGGTACACCCGTCTGGATCCCACGATCAAAGAGCATCCGCATCATCGTTCCGTATGGGTCGCTGTCGGCGACGTTAACGGATTCGATTTCTGGAATGAAAAAGGCAACTATGGTGCCGAGCATCATCAGGGATTCGAGAAGGTCGAGAGCGGCAATGTCGCTGCCTGCATCACGGCTAAGAATACCTGGACCGATCTGCAGGACGTTCCGCAGGTAGACGAGAAGAGAACCTTCACATTCTACGCGCAGGACGCCAAGGCCCGCTATGTGGACGTTGAGATCGTTTTCACCGCTAATTACGGCGATGTTAACTTTGGACCCACCAAGGAAGCCGGTCCTCTGGGCATCCGTCTGAATGAGCAGATGCGCGCGGACCGCGGCGGCTGCTTCGACAACTCCTACGGCGCTGTCAACGAGAGCGAGTGCTGGGGACGCGCGGCAAGCTGGTGTGATTATCACGGACAGATCGATGGAAAGACCTACGGCATCGCATGCTTCGACAACGAAGACAACGAGCGCTATCCTACGACCTGGCATATCCGCAACTACGGACTTTTCGCTCCGAACAACTTCTACTTCAAGGGCGGATTTGTTCTGAAGGCGGGTGAGTCCCTCACCTATAAGTATCGTATGTGCTTCTATGAGGATAAGATCAATACAGGTGAACGTTTCATCCTGTATGCTCATAACGAGCCCAATCATCAGTAATCTGCAATGAAGGGGACCCCGGGGCATGTGTCCCGGGGTCTGTTTCTTTTTCAGAGGAGGAGACAGATGGATACATTAGAAGCGATCCGGACAAGGCGCAGCACCCGCGTATTCGAGCAGAAAGCGGTCGAGCAGGACAAGCTGGATCAGGTGCTTGAGGCCGGTCGGTACGCGCCAAGCGGCGGTAATAACCAGACGACGCATCTGATCGTGATCCGCAGCCACAAGGTGCTGCAGGATCTGGCGGTACTGGTCAAGCAGGAATTTTCCGGAATGGAAGTGGAACCCGGCATGTATAAGAGCCTGGCAGCCGCAATCCGCAATTCCAAAGGAGAGAGGTATGTCTTCCATTATCAGGCTCCGGTTCTGATCCTTACCGCCAACCGCATCGATTACGGCAACAATATCGCGGACTGTGCCTGTGTACTCGAGAACATGATGATCGCGGC
>CACZPA010000273.1 GCA_902782895.1 uncultured Eubacteriales bacterium | reverse complement strand
GCAGAGAATCCGCCAGGCGACAGATCTCCTCTTCCGTATTATAAAACATCAGACTGGCGCGGACGGTGGCAGGTGTGCGCAGATGCTGCATCAGGACCTGGGCACAGTGATGTCCGGCCCGTACGCAGACATTGTCCGCGCTCAGAATCTCGGCTATGTCGTGCGGATGGACACCTTCGATGCTGAAAGTGAAAATGCCGTGATGATCCTTTGCGTTGTCCGCGCCGTACAGATGCAGGTACGGGATCCGTGTCAGCTGTGCATAGAGCAGGTTGCCGAGCTCTTCTTCTCGCGCGGTGATCGCGTCAAAACCGAGCTTCTCATAGTACCGGATCGCTTCGGCCAGCCCGACGGCGCCGGCCGCGTTAACTGTCCCCGCTTCGAACTTGTGCGGCAGTTCCGCGTAAGTCGCGCCTTCCCGGGTTACGAATTCGATCATCTCTCCGCCCGTCAGAAACGGCGGCATGACGTCGAGCAGCTTCTGCTTGCCGTAGAGGACACCGATCCCCATCGGACCGCCCATCTTGTGCCCGGAAAAGGCCAGAAAATCGACATCAAGCTCCTGTACGTCCACGGGGATATGCGGTACGCTCTGTGCCCCGTCGCAGACAAATACCGCGCCGGCCTCATGCGCGATCGCCGCGAAGGCGCGGATGTCGTTCCGGACGCCGAGCACGTTTGAAATCTGCGTCATCGCGACGATTCTGGTATGTTCGGTGATCGCCGCGCGGAAAGCGGCCTCGGTGATCCGTCCCTTTTCGTCACATTCGAGGAACTTAAGTACAGCGCCGCTTCTCGCGGCAGCCTGCTGCCAGGGCAGGAGATTGCTGTGATGCTCCATGACGGTCGTGAGGATTTCGTCGCCGGGAGAGAGCAGACTCCCGTAGGAATAAGCCACAAGATTCAGGCTCTCCGTCGCGTTGCGCGTAAAAATGATCTCCGCGGAGCTCTTTGCGTTCAGAAAACGGCGGACCGTATCGCGTGCGGATTCGTAGGCTTCCGTCGCGTCCTGCGCCAGCGAATAGAGGCCGCGCAGCGGATTGGCGTTGTTTTCGCGGTAGAAACGCGCTTCCGCTTCGATGACGCAGGATGGTTTCTGCGCGGTCGCGGCGCTGTCCAGATAACAGAGATCCGGACGGGCCATAAGAAGCGGGAAATCTTCCCGGATATGCGGATTCATCAGATCGCTGCCTCCTCTTTATGAAGATATTCGGGGAACTCCGCGGCGAGAACGGACTCCGGGAGCTTGCGGATGACCGCGTCGATCCGGGCTTTTGCCATCATCTCATAGACGGCTTCGCGGGGGATGCCGCGGGATTCCAGATAGAAGACCAGATCTTCGTCAAGCTGGCCGATCGAAGCGCCGTGGTTGCCCTCAACGTCCTCTTCGCTGCAGAGAATGACCGGTACGCTGCGGTTCGTGACGGTTTCGTCCAGCAGAAGCACGTCCTCCTGCTCGTTGCCGACCGCACCCTTGCAGCCACGCTTAAGATCGATCGTGCCGCGAAGGATTTTCGAAGAGGTCCCGGACATGACGCCGGAGGCGTGGATCGTGCTGTTTGTACGGCGTCCGGTGTGAATCGCCTCGCAGTTGACATCCAGCAGATCCTGCCCGTCCAGACGGTAGCCGATCTCGGCCGCGAAGCTGCTGTCCGCGCCGGAGAGGGCAACAGAGCAGTTATCGTAGCTTGTCCCGCCCAGTACGATCCGGTACCATTCAAAACGGGAGCCTTCCTGACAGTTTACATGAATGTCCGAAAAACGGCTGTCACTGCCGGTATCCTTGCGGATCTGGATTAGGCGGAAAAGCGCGTGCGGCTCGATGTCTACCGTGATATTCTGCGCGGAGACGTCCTCCGGCAGAACCAGGATCTGTTCACTTCCGGCGGGGACGGTACAGACGGTATTTTCCGCGGAAGAGGGGAGCTCGGCCGCGGTTCCGTTAACGCCAAGCCAACGGAAAGTCCTGGCTGGCGGGATATTAATGATCTGTTTCATCAGCCGATCGCTCCTTTCATTTCGATTCGAATGAGATTATTCATCTCAACAGCGTATTCCAGCGGCAGCTCTTTGGATACATTCTCCGCGAAGCCGCTGACGATCAGGGATCTGGCCTCTTCTTCGGAAATCCCGCGGCTCATCAGGTAGAAGACCGCGTCGTCCGAGATCCGGCCGATGCGGGCTTCATGGCCCACGTCCGCCTGGTTGGTACGGATATCCATCGCAGGGATCGTGTCAGACCGGGAGATATCATCGATCATCAGAGACTGGCAGGAGACAGCGGATTTGCTGCCTTTTGCCTTAGGTGTAATGACCACGGCGCTGCGGAAAGTGCTCACGCCGCCGTCTTTAGAGATCGAGCGGGTATTCACATAGCTTGAGGTGTTCGGCGCACTGTGCACGACCTTGCAGCCCGTGTCCAGATTCTGTCCCGCGCCGGCAAATGTGACGCCGGTGAATTCGCTGCGGGCGCCTTCGCCGTCCAGCACGCTCATCGGATAGAGGTAGCTGACGTGTGAGCCGAAAGAGCCGCTGACCCATTCGATCCGGCCGCCTTCTTCGACTTTGGCGCGCTTGGTGTTCAGATTGTACATGTTCTTGGACCAGTTTTC
>CACZPA010000272.1 GCA_902782895.1 uncultured Eubacteriales bacterium | reverse complement strand
GATGCAGTTGAGAGATTTGTAATAGCTTCCTCATTAGAGATTCTCCGGAATACCTGGACAGAATGGTTTGATGATAATAGGGATTATTGACTACAAACGCTGTTCTGTTTTACCGGAGAATCAAAGTATACACTGGTGATGTCGGAATCCGTTGTCTACAGTTTTTTCAACCAAGAACACGGATTTCGATCCTCGCAAGGACAGGATTATTCATAGCTTGTGAGACTGATGATCCGTCAAATATCCACTTCAATAAATAGCTCCTGTATCATCTTGATGGAGCGGGTCTCGAGAGAGGGCATTTTTATGACACTAAATGAATTAAAAGTGGAGAAGGTGGATTGTGCTTGATTATAGAATGAGAACCCTCTATAATAATATTAAGGATGAATGGCGAGCCTGTAAGGATGCGGAGGGTTGCAAGTCCGAGAGATGATGGTGTGGTTTGTTTTCGAGCGTTAAAGCAGAAAAGCCGGGACAAGTTGCCTGTTTTTCTGCTTATTTGATTTAAGTAGGCAGAAAAACAGCCGAAAATCATGGCTGTTTCTGCTTTACGGGACAGGTTAAGCAGAAAAATCAATAAGAAGGACCGGTTTTTCTGCTTTGGAGATTCTAACCATACCCCAAAAGCAGAATTTCAGCGGTTGTGCTGGGCTTTTTCTGCTTTAGCAACAGACGAATCCTTAAAAAAGCAGAAAAACCTGGCCGTTCATCTGAATTTTCTGCTTTTGACAGAATTCATATCGATTACAGGGAGGGATGGCTGTATTGCGCAATTTGAAAGAGATCCTGTATGTCCGGGAGAAGGAGCTTCTTAACCTGATCCGGATGAAACAGAAACAATTGAAGAGTGCGGTTGAGGGTACGTTGTACGCGAATCAACACGAGAACATGATCCAGTTCTATCGGGGCGTATCGAATAAAGCCAAGAAATATCTGCGGAAGGACGATCCGTTGATCTCGCAGCTTGCTCAGAAAGAATACGATCAGAGTGTTCTGGATTCTGCAAAACAGGAGGTAGAGCTGATCAGACGGCTCACAGCATTTTATGACAAAAAGGGCGATCCCGAGTCGCAGTACGACCGGATGCTGGCAGCTAAGCGCTCGCGGGTGAAACCGTTTCGGGAGCCGGATGATGAATATGTGCGGAAGTGGCTTGCCGAGCCGTTTCCAAAGCTTGAGATCACAGATGCGTCTCAAGGAGAATATCCGAATTATTACAACGATGAGGGCGTGAAGATGCGCTCTAAGTCGGAGCTCATTATCGCGGATCTGCTTCGTAAAAAAGGAATTCCGTATCGACATGAATACCCGTTGAATCTGCTGGATCCTGAGACGCAGCGAATGAAAACCGTTTTTCCGGATTTTATGATCCTGCGTGTCCGGGACCGTAAGGTGCTGTTCTGGGAACATCTCGGTTTGCTGGAAAAGCCTGATTATCTCAGAAAGAACCTTTGTAAGATACGGACTTACGAAATGAACGGGTACCTGCCGGGATACAGCCTGATCGTCTCCTTTGAAACGTCATTCGCACCTTTGAATATAAAACTTATAGAACAGATGATCGAAGCTTATTGCGTATGATCGGACGAATATAAAAAGCCGCTCCAAACTCGGAGCGGCTTTGCTGTCTAACGGAAGCGCCAGCCAACTAACGAAACATCAACTGTCCGACGGAATGGACAACCACCCTTAGTACGCCTTGCCCCAGACGACGAGCTTGGTCGCGGGACGGCCGCAGCAGACGCATTTGTTGCCGATCGGCGCCGCGTCAAACGGCATGCAGCGCGAGGTGGCGGTGGTGTCTTCTTTGATCTTCTGCTCGCAGGCGACGTCGCCGCACCACATGGCCTTTACGAATCCGGGCTTGTTCTGCACCGTGTCCTTGAAGGTCTCATAATCAGCCGCCTCATAGATATGGCTGTCGAGATGCGCCTTCGCGCGGTTGTACATATCCTGATGCATCGTATCGATGATCTCGCCGATCTTCGCCTCAAGCTCCTCAAACGGCACGAAATACTTCTCGCGCGTATCACGGCGGACCACAACGGCCTGGCCTTTTTCGATATCCTTCGGGCCGATCTCGACGCGCAGCGGGATGCCCTGGATCTCCTGCTCGCTGAACTTCCAGCCGGGGCTCTTGTCGGACGCGTCGGTCTGGACGCGGTAACGGCCGGCCAGACAAGCCTCAATCTCAGCGGCTTTTTCCAGCACGCCGGGCTTATGCTGCGCGACCGGCACGATCATGACCTGAATCGGCGCGATCCGCGGCGGCAGGACAAGTCCGTCGTCATCGCCGTGTACCATGATAATGGCGCCGATGATGCGCGTGGACATACCCCAGGACGTCTGGAACGCGTAAGTAAGCTGATTATTCGAATCCGTGAACTGGATATTGTAAGCACGGGCGAATTTGTCGCCGAAATTATGGCTCGTACCGGACTGCAGCGCTTTGCCGTCGTGCATCATGGCTTCGATGGTGTAGGTTGCCTCGGCGCCGGCGAATTTTTCCTTGTCGGTCTTGCGGCCCTTGATCAGCGGGATCGCCAGATACTTCTCGCAGAAATCCGCGTAGACATTGAGCATCTGGATCGTGCGCGCCTCGGACTCCTCGGCCGTCGCGTGCACGGTGTGACCCTCCTGCCACAGGAATTCAGCCGTACGCAGGAAGGGACGGGTCGTCTTCTCCCAGCGGACGACGCTGCACCACTGGTTATACAGCTTCGGCAGATCGCGGTAGGACTGCACAATCTTGGAGAACAGATCGCTGAAAAGCGTCTCGGACGTAGGACGTACGCACAGACGCTCCGTCAGCTCTTCCTGGCCGCCGATCGTGACCCATGCGACCTCGGGCGCGAATCCCTCGACCAGATCCTTTTCCTTCTGCAGAAGGCTCTCCGGGATCATCAGAGGCATGGAAACATTCTGCACGCCGGTCTGTTTGAACAGCTTGTCCAGCGTTTGCTGAATCTGCTCCCAGATCGCGTAGCCGTTAGGCAGCAGCGACATGCAGCCGCGGACGGGAGAGTAATCGATCAGACGGGCCTGCTTGACGACATCGGTATACCACTGGGCAAAATCCTTGTCCATCGGGGTGATGGCTTCGACCAGCTTCTTATCATTTGCTTTGGGCATTTTGAACCTTCCTTTTGAAGTGCCGGCATATGACCGGTACAGAATAATAGAACGTCTTTCATTGTAAGAGAAAGAGCGTTTTTTGTCAAGGCTTATTGAACTTGCAGCGCGATCTATGCTATAATAAATCAGAATGTCTATAAAAGAGCGCGCATGGCGCGCAGGGAGGAATACTACTTGAAATTCAGTGAAATGCCCTATCATCGGGTGCAATTTGAAGAAATCCGTCAGATCGTGACGGACATCACAGAGAAGTTCCGCCAGGCCGAGACCTGGGAGGAGCAGTTTGCTCTGTATAAAGAGATGGACAAAGCGATGGAGGATCTGGAGACGCAGGCCACGCTTGCGAATATCCGCCACGACATCGCGATGGACGATCCGTTCTACGAAGCGGAGCACGATTATTACGACGAAATCTGGCCGCAGCTCGAGGCTTACCACCAGGAATTCGTCAAGCTCGTCGTCGCGTCCCCGTATCTCGAGCAGTTCCGCGGGAAGCTCGGCCGCATGGCCATAGCCAACATGGAAATGTCGCTCAAGTCCTTCAACGAGAGCATTATCGGGCTGATGCAGGAGGAGAACGTCCTGATCTCCCAGTACGACAAGCTGATCGCAGGCGCCAAGATCGACTGGCACGGCGAGACGCTCAACCTCTCGCTGATGCGCAAGCACATGATGGACGCGGACCGTGAAGTCCGCCGCGAAGCCTGCCGCAAGGTCGGTGAGTTCCTCGGCTCGATCCAGCCGCAGGTCGACGAGATCTACGACAAAATGGTCAAGAACCGCACCGAGCAGGCGCACCGTCTGGGCTATGCCAACTATGTACCGCTCGGCTATCTGCGCATGGGCCGCTCCTGCTATGGGCAGAAAGAGGTCGAGGCCTACCGCAGACAGGTCAAGCAGTTCTGGGTGCCGCTCGCGGAGCGCATGCACGACGAGCGCCGCAAGGCCCTCGGCTACGACCATCTGTATTTCTGCGATGAGCTGGTGCACCTGCCGCAGGGCGATCCAGCTCCGATCGGCACGCCCGAAGAGATCATGGCGGGAGGACGCCGCATGTACAGCGAGCTTTCACCCGAGACCCGCGAATTCTTCGATTACATGAGCGAGAACGAGCTCTTTGACGTGCTCGGCCGCAAGAATAAAAAAGCCGGCGGATACATGACATTCCTGCCGGAGTACAAATCACCTTTCATCTTCGCGAATTTCAATGGAACGAGCGGTGATACCGATGTCCTCACACATGAGTGCGGACACGCCTTCCAGGGCTTCCGCGTTCGCAATGCCGAGGTCGGCGATCTGCGCGGCCTGTCCATGGAGACAGCCGAGATCCACTCCATGTCGATGGAATTCTTCACCGAGAAGTGGATGGAGCTTTTCTACGGGGACAGAGCAGACGAATACCGCAGGATCCACCTCGACGAAGCGATCTATTTCATCCCGTACGGCTGCATGGTCGACGAATTCCAGCACATCGTCTATTCCAACCCGGATATGACGCCGGCAGAGCGCCGCGCGGCCTGGACGATGCTGGAGCACGAATACAAGCCGCATCTGGATTATGAAGGCGACCCGTTCTTCGAGAGCGGCGGATACTGGCAGAGACAGGGACATATCTTCAGCTCCCCGTTCTATTATATCGATTACTGCCTGGCGCAGACCTGCGCGCTGGCCTTCAAAGTCCGCAAGGACCGCGATTTTGACGCCGCGTGGAAAGATTACCTCACACTCGTGACCGTGCAGGGCAAGGATTTCATCGAGTCGCTCGAAGCGGCCCATCTGCCGAGTCCTTTCGCGGACGGCACATTGGAGAAAATCGTCGAAGGATTAGGACTATAACAGCTTTTCTGTGAAAAACGGAGGTGCTTAGAATGAAGTGTCAGAAGAAGACCGGCCGCTACCCGAGCAGCGCGTCCGGGGAGATCGTCACGTATTACATGTACGTTCCGGAGACGGAGAGTGTACGCGGAATCGTGCAGATCGTCCACGGCATGAGCGAATACGTGGAGCGCTATGAACCTTTTATCGAGTATCTGCTGGACGCGAGATATATCGTCTGCGGAGAGGATCATCTCGGCCACGGCAAATCCGTCAAGAGCGAGGATGATCTCGGCTACATCCCCGGCAAGGACGGCTGGATCAATATCGTGAAGGACATGCACACCCTGACGGTTCGCATGAAACAGCTGCATCCCAGCCTGCCGTATTTCATGCTCGGCCATAGCATGGGATCCTTCCTCGCAAGGATCTATATGACAAAATACGGCAAAGAGCTGGACGGTGCGATTATCTCCGGTACGGCCGCCGGCGACGCGGGCATGTACACGCTTGTCGGACTCGGACTGGTCAAGCTGGTGGAGGTTTTCAAGGGACGTCACTATATCAGCCCGATGCTTGCCAAAGTAATGTTCGGCGGCTACAACGAGAAGATTCACGACGACTCGTCGCCTTTTGCCTGGCTGAGCGTTAACAAGGAGAACGTCGAGAAATACGAAGCCGACCCGCTCTGCGGCTTCCCGTTCACGACATCCGGTACGGAGAACCTGATCCGCCTGCTGCGCTATATCGGGACGGAATCCTGGCCGAAACAGGTGCCTGCGGACATGCCGGTCCTCATCATCAGCGGCGATCAAGACCCGGTCGGCGATATGGGCAAAGGCCCCAAAATCGTGGCTGACAAGCTGAAAGCGGCCGGCGTCCAGGACGTTGAGCTGAAGCTGTACGAGGGCGACCGTCACGAGATCCTCAACGAGAACGACAAGGCGATCGTCTGGGATGACTGCCTCACATGGCTGAACAAGCGCGCCGAGGCAGCAAGATGACGGATTTTTCAAGGATTTTTCAGATCGAGGAAGGGGAAGAGACCCTGCGGGAATTCGGAGAGGGGCACATCAACCGGACCTATCTGCTGGAAACCGCTCAGGGCGGAGCTTATGTTCTGCAGGAGATCAATACCTCGGTCTTTCCCAATGTGGACGGACTGATGGGCAATATCCAGCAGGTGACGAGCTATCTGCGCGGCATCATCGCAAAGAGGGGCGGAGATCCCGGCCGCAATACGATGACGCTGATCCCTGCAAGGGACGGCCGGCTCTATTACAGGAGGGAAGACGGCAGCTGCTGGCGGCTGTATACCTATGTCGATCATACGGTCACCTATCAAAGCTTCGACGATCCGGCCGTATTTGAGAAGTGCGGAGAGGCTTTTGGCGGCTTCCTGGCAGATCTG